>NZ_CAJFGT010000003.1:0-65379 GCF_904377885.1 Flavonifractor sp. An112
AAAGGGACGGATTCCCACGAAAAACGGCCGCCCGGTGGGCGGCCGTTTTTCTCGGAATGACGGGTCTTTGTACGAGCTGCACATTTTGCAACAGGCCCTTTTTATTTCTCTTCTTTTTTCAGATCTTTCAGCAGCTTCAGCTTTTTGTGCTTGTACCACACGCAGTTGAAGATGTTGCCGATGATGAGGATATTGCCGCACAGGTAGAGCCACACCAGCATGATGATGATGGAGGCCAGAGACCCGTACACCAGGGAGTACCGGGAGGACAGGCCGATGAACCAGGAAAACAGGATGGAAAAGACGGAGAGCACCACCGCGGTCAGAAAGGCCCCGGTCATTACCGGCGGGCGTGGTTTGCCCTGGGGGGCGGCTACCCGGTACACCAGCATCACAAAGAGAAACACCAGCAGAAAGAGGAGCAGAAAGCGCATCCACTGCCAATCCCAGGGCAGGGAGTTGGTATCCAGATGGAGCAACCGCTCCGCCGCCTGGAAGAGCCAGCCGCCGGTGAGGAGCACCACCAGGGAGAGAAAGATGGTGACCAGCAGCAGCAGGGCAAAGAGCACGCTGGCGATCACCTGCCGCAGGCCCCGGTAGCCCTTACGGCCGTAAATCTCCTCCATAATGTTCATCAGGGCCCGGAAGGCCGCCGAAGCAAAGAACACCGTCATGAAAACCCCTGCAATGAGCAGGCCGGGAGACTGATTGGTGGTGATATAGCCCACATACTCCATCAGAATATCCCGGGCCGCCCTGGGCAGCAGGGGGGAGGCGGCAGCCAGCACCTCCTCCAGATCCACCGGCAGCAGGCTGATAAATGCATTGATGCAGATGAGCAGGGGGAAAAAGGACAGGATGAGAAAGTAGGCCAGCTCCGCCGCCGAGCGGGAGATGTGCTTGGAGAAATAAATGTCCACCATCTCCAGCGCAAATTTCACCGGCTTCTTTTTCAGCAGCTCTTTGGGCATGGGCCCACCTCCCGGACACAGGTTCCTTTTAGATATACCATAAAATGGAAGAAATTGCAAGGGGAGAGACCGGCCTGTCCCGTTTGGGCAGCAAAAAACCGCCTGCATGGCAGGCGGTTTCATGTTGACCACAGATTAGGCCAGCTTGTTCAGCTTGATGGTCATGGCGCTCTTCTTGTGCGCAGCGTTGTTCCGGTGCAGCAGACCATGAACCACGGCCTTGTCGACCGCCTTAACGGCCACCTTGTAAGCGCCCTCGGCCTCGCTGCGGTTGCCTTCAGCCAGCGCAGCCTCAAACTTCTTGATGTCGGTCTTGAGAGCGGACTTCGCGGCCTTGTTCTGCATGGCCTTGGTCTCGTTCACCAGGACACGCTTCTTGGCAGATTTAATATTCGGCAAACCAAACACCTCCTCCGATGACGATAGTAAATACACATAGTTTGCCTGTGCATTTTTACATTCTAGCAGGAAGCAAGAGAAATTGCAACAGTTTTTTTTAGGTTTTTTCACTTTTTTTGTATATGGGGCCGCTCTCCGCAAAAAATAGAGGCAAGCAGCATACAAAACACCATATCTTGGGGTGTACAGGAGGACGCATATGGAACAAAGAAGGACGGATTTGGCGCTGGAGGCCGCCCAGCTGTGGCGGGAGGGGGGCAATACCGGGGAGCTGCCCGGCGTGACCCAGCAGGAATCCACCCGGGAGGGCTACCCGGTGACCACGGTCAAAGTGCTGGACGACCGGGGGGCAAAGGCCATCGGCAAGCCGGTGGGCACCTATGTGACGGTGGACCTGTCCGCCCTGGTCCGCCGGGAGGAGGACGCCTTTGGCCGGGCGGCCCGGGCGGTGGCGGCCGAGCTGAAAGCCCTGCTCAAGCTGCCGGAAGGGGCCCCTGCCCTGGTGGTGGGGCTGGGCAATCGGGCCATCACCCCGGACAACATCGGACCCGCCGCCGCCGACCACACCATGGTCACCCGCCATCTGGTGGAGCAGGTGCCGGAGCACTTCGGCTCCTTCCGGCCGGTGGCCGCTCTGGCGGCGGGGGTGCTGGGCACCACCGGCGTGGAGAGCGGGGAGCTGGTGCGGGCGGTGACCGAAAAGATCCGCCCCTCCTGCGTCATCGCGGTGGACGCCCTGGCCTCCCGCAGCCTAAGCCGGGTGTGTACCACCGTTCAGCTGGCCGATACCGGCATCACCCCCGGCTCCGGGGTGGGCAACGCCCGGGCGGCCCTGGACCGGGCCAGCCTGGGGGTGCCTGTCATCGCCGTGGGGGTGCCCACGGTGGTGGATGGGGCCACCCTGGCCGCCGACCTGCTGGCTGAGGCGGGCCAGGCCCATCTGGACCCCCAGGCCCTTCAGGGGGCGGGGGAGGGGCTGATGGTCACCCCCAGGGACATCGACGCCCGGGTCACCGACCTGGCCAAGGTGGTGGGGTTCGGCATCAACCTGGCCCTCCAGACCGGTCTGACGGTGGAGGATGTGGAGCTGTTCCTCAGCTGAGGAGGCGGATACAAAAAAGACCTGCTGCAATCATGCAGCAGGTCTTTTGCCTTATTCTTCGTCCAATTTAAGCACGGCCATAAACGCCTCTGTCGGGATCTGAACCGTACCAAGGCTCCGCATCTTCTTCTTGCCCTCTTTCTGCTTCTCCAGCAGCTTCTTCTTTCGGGTGATGTCGCCGCCGTAGCACTTGGCCAGCACGTCCTTGCGCATGGCCTTCACGGTTTCCCGGGCAATGACCTTGCCGCCGATGGCGGCCTGGACCGGGATCTCGAAGAGCTGACGGGGGATGTTCTCCTTCAGCTTCTCGCACAGCCGCCGGGCACGGGGATAGGCCTTGTCCTTGTGGGCGATGAAGGATAGGGCGTCCACCTGGTCGCCGTTGAGGAGCATATCCACCTTCACCAGCTCGGAGGGCTCATACCGGTCCATCTCGTAGTCCAGGGAGGCGTAGCCCTTGGTGCGGGCCTTCAGGGTGTCGAAGAAGTCGTAGATGATCTCGCCCAGAGGCATGGAGTAGTGGAGCTCCACCAGGTTGGTGTCCAGATACTGCATATCCTTATACTCGCCCCGGCGCTCCTGGCACATGGGCATGATGTTGCCCACATAGTCGGGGGGCGAGACGATGGACACCTTGGCGTAGGGCTCCTCCGCCATTTCAATGACGGCGGGATCGGGGTAGTTGTGGGGGTTATCCACCATGACCACGCTGCCGTCGGTCTTGGTGATGCGGTAAATAACGGAGGGCAGGGTGGTAATCAGGTCCAGGTCAAACTCCCGCTCCAGCCGCTCCTGGATGATCTCCATGTGGAGCATCCCCAAAAAGCCGCAGCGGAAGCCGAAGCCCAGAGCCACGGAGGATTCCGGCTCGAAGGACAGGGAGGCGTCGTTGAGCTGGAGCTTCTCCAGGGCGTCCCGCAGGTCGGGGTACTTGGAGCCGTCCTCGGTGTAGATGCCGCAGTACACCATGGCCCGGGCGGGGCGGTAGCCGGGCAGAGGCTCCGCCGCCGGGGCCTCCGCCCCGGTGATGGTGTCGCCCACCTGGGTGTCCTTCACGTTCTTGATGGAGGCGGTGAAGTAGCCCACCTCGCCGGCGATGAGTTCGTTGCAGGGCTCCATGCCCAGGGGCAGCAGGTGGCCGCACTCCAGCACCTGGTAGGTGGCGCCGGAGGCCATCAGCTTCACGTTCATGCCGGTCTTGATGGTGCCTTCCATCACCCGGAAGTAGACGATGACCCCCCGATAGGGGTCGTACTGGCTGTCGAAGATGAGGGCCTTCAGGGGGGCATTGGGGTCCCCCTTGGGGGCGGGGACGTTCTTCACGATGTCCTCCAGCACGGCGGGGATATTGATGCCCACCTTGGCGGAGATCTCGGGGGCGTCCTGAGCGGGGATGCCGATGATATTCTCAATCTCGTCCTTCACCCGCTGGGGGTCGGCGGCGGGCAGGTCGATCTTGTTGACCACCGGCAGGATCTCCAGGTCGTGCTCCATGGCCAGGTAGGTGTTGGCCAGGGTCTGGGCCTCAATGCCCTGGGCGGCGTCCACCACCAGAATGGCGCCCTCGCAGGCGGCCAGGGACCGGGACACCTCGTAGTTGAAGTCCACATGGCCGGGGGTGTCGATGAGGTTGAGCTCGTAGGTGTTGCCGTCCTCGGCGGCGTAGTTGAGCTTGACGGCCCGGGCCTTGATGGTGATGCCCCGCTCCTTCTCCAGGTCCATGTTGTCCAGCAGCTGGGACTCCATCTCCCGGGCGGTGACGGCGTTGCACTGCTCGATCAGCCGGTCGGACAGGGTGGACTTGCCGTGGTCGATGTGAGCAATGATCGAGAAGTTACGAATCTTGGATTGATCAGTCATAGACAAACCTCCAGTTGGGGGATGAACCAAATCAAAGCCCAGCGCAACGGGTTTGATTTGGAGAGGACGAGCAACGGAATGAGTGAGCTTTGCCCGTCAGGGGAAAGCGAAGGATATGGAGTTTGGGAGGACGAGGTCATACCTCCCGTAATGATGTGATTTTGGTGATGGGGTGGGGGGAAGGTCTGTTACTTCTCCCGGCGCTCTGCCGTCCGGCGGTTGATGCGCTCGCCGGTATTGTGGATGATCTGGAGCAGGGACTGGTACAGGCCGGGATAGTTCTCCATCAGGGCGTCGTTGTTCATGGGAGGGAAGTTGCCCTTGTCCTTGACGTGGGCGGCCAGGGCCTCGGTGTAGTCGGCCTCGGCGCAGATCATGTCGGCAAAGGGCACCCCGGCAGTGAACTGCCGGGCGGGGACGGAGAAAAAGTCCTCGTTCTGGGTGCCGTCCGCCCGGTAGAGGTGGCGGAACAGCTTATAGATGGCGGTGCCCAGATAGTCGGCGGCGGCGTTGATGGCCTCCTTCTTGCCGGTCTTGCCCAGCAGGTCGAAGAGCACGCCGGTGGAGTTGACCAGCAGCTTCTTGTTCAGGGTGGCCAGGATGGAGCCGTGGAGCACGTTGTCCTTCTCGGTGGAGTAGTCGTACAGCTCCTCGGCGGCGATGGTTGTGCCGTCCCGGCTCAGGGTCCGGCCCAGCAGGAAGTCGGCGGATACGTTATAGTAGTTGCAGGCCTTGATGACAAAGGCCAGGCCGGGCTCCCGGACGCCGTTTTCATAGTGGGACAGCAGCGCCTGGCTGATGCCCAGGTCCTTGGCCACCGCCCGCTGAGACGCGCCCTTCTCCTGCCGCAGCAGAGACAGGCAGCGGGAAAAATCAGAAGTCATAGTACACCTCTCCTAATAAACAGTGTGTATAGTATAATTGCAAAAATACCAAAAGTAAAGCGGATTTTTCCACAATATTTTTCATCCAGGTTCTTGTAGCGGCCAGCGGGACAGGTGTATAATAGTTATACCGCCAAGTATTTGGCAAAAGTTCGGATCAATGAAATGGAGGAGATTCCCATGGCTATTCATATGTTTCAGACCCTGATTGACACTCTGAAAAAGAGCCCCAAGAAGATCATTTTCACCGAGGGTACCGATGCCCGTATCCTGGAAGCCAGCGCCCGTCTGCTGGCCGGTACCTTCCTGACCCCCATCCTCATTGGCAACGAGGAGGCGGTTCACGCCGCCGCCGAGGAGGCCGGCTTCAACATCCGGGGCGCCGAGATCATTGACCCCGCCACCTATCCCGAGATGGATAAGCTGGTGGACGCCATGGTGGAGCTGCGTAAGGGCAAGATGACTCCCGATGAGTGCCGCGCTGCTCTGAAGAAGGGCAACTACTTCGGCACCATGCTGGTGAAGATGGGCGTGGCCGACTGCCTGCTGGGCGGCGCTACCTACTCCACCGCCGACACCGTCCGTCCCGCCCTGCAGCTGATCAAGACCAAGCCCGGCAACAAGATCGTGTCCTCCTGCTTCATCCTGGTCCGTGAGGGCGTGGGCGAGAACACCGTGCTGGCCATGGGCGACTGCGCCATCAACATTGACCCCACCGAGGACGACCTGGTGGAGATCACCACCGAGGTGGCCCACTGCGCCCGCACCTTCGGCATCGACCCCAAGGTGGCCATGCTGAGCTACTCCACCAAGGGCTCCGGCAAGGGCGAGACCGTGGACAAGATGCGCCACGCCTACGAGAAGGTCATGGCTACCAACCCCGACTTCGCCGTGGACGGCGAGCTGCAGTTTGACGCCGCCGTGTCCCCCAAGGTGGGCCAGCTGAAGTGCCCCGGCTCCCCCGTGGCCGGCTACGCCAACACCTTTATCTTCCCCAACATCAACGCCGGCAACATCGGCTACAAGATCGCCCAGCGTCTGGGCGGCTTCGATGCCTACGGCCCCGTGCTGCTGGGCCTGAACGCCCCCATCAACGACCTGTCCCGCGGCTGCAACGCCCAGGAAGTCTATTCTATGGCTATTATCACTGCTGCGCTGGCTTAATCAGTTACTTACGGAAACCGGAGCACTCGTCAGGGTGCTCCGGTTTTTTATATATGGAAGGCTTCCGGCAAATTGACAAAAAAGTTTGGCGGACAGGGGCGGAAAACCGCCGGTCTTGGGGGTGGGGCGGTTCCTTTTTTGTCCTATCCACCAGATGTCGTGGTGTGAAAATTCCTTTCTCCACAGGGAGAGAAACTGTTCGCTTTTCCCGGAAAGCCTTGACTTTTGGATCAGATGCGTGTATCATTACGACTGTAACCATTTGTAACCTTTTCGTTTCCGGCTGTTACCGATCGGATACAGACCGGATACAGACTCATTGATATTCCACGATATAGGAGGGGAATCCCCCCATGGACGAGATCCTTCATATTCCACAGGAACGGGAGACTGAGAGTCTGACCGCCCGGCTGCGGGCCAAGGCCCAGACCGCCGGCGGCGCCATCCGCGCCGGCGCCGGGCGGTTCCAGCACTGGGCCGACGCCGCCACTGCCGGCGGCGGCCGCATTGTCAGCCCGTTCCACTTCCTGGCTGTGGCCGCCGTTGTGGGCGTGGCCGCTGTGGTCACCTCCGTTTACACCCCCGCCTATGTGGTGGAGATGAACGGCGTGGCTCTGGGCACCGTCACCTCTCCTCAGGTCTTTGAGGACGCGGTGGATCGGGTAGAGGCCCGGGCCACGCAGATCCTGGGATATGACTACACTCTGGACGGTGATATTACCTACTCCTTCGCCCTGGTTGAGCAGGAGAACATTACCCCCGCCGCTGAGTTTGAGACCTATCTCTTCGATCAGATCGGCGACGTGATGAAGAACTATGTGCTCACCGTCAACGGCCAGTTTATCGGCGCCGCCCAGGACCGTGAGACTCTGGATATCGTTCTGGACCAGGTGAAGGCCCCCTATATCAATGAGAACACCATCTCCGCCGAGTTTACCTCTGGCGTGTACATCACCCACGAGTACACCGCCTCCGACGTCAACCAGGATGCCGACGCCATGCTGGCCGCCCTCACCGCCAATCAGAACGGCCAGACCACCTATGAGGTGCAGCAGGGCGATACCTTTGTGGACATCGCCGTGGCCAACGGCATGACCCTGTCCGAGCTGGAGGCCCTCAACCCCGGTGTGGACAGCAGCCGCATTTACATCGGTCAGATCGTCAACGTGAAGGAAGAGATCCCCTTCCTGTCCGTTAAGACGGTGGATCACGTGACCTACACCGAGGAGATTGCCTGCCCTGTGGTGGAAGTGGAGGATGACTCCATGTACCAGGGTGAGTCCAAGGTACTGGACGCCGGCGTGCCCGGCGAGCAGGTGGTCACCGCCGATGTGTCCTACCTCAACGGCGTGGAGCAGGAGCGCACGGTGCTGGAGACCCAGGTCACCCGTGAGGCCACCAACAAGGTCATCGCGGTGGGCACCAAGGTGCGGCCCTCCTGGCTGCCTACCGGCACTTACATCTGGCCGGTGTACGGCAACATCACCTCCAGCTTTGGTTACCGCTCCATCTTCGGCTCCTACAGCTACCACAGCGGTCTGGACATCGCCACCTCCTACGGCACCACCATCAAGGCCGCCGACGGCGGCACCGTGGTGTGGTCCGGCACCGGTACCGGCAGCTACTGGAGCTACGGCAACTATGTGGTCATCGACCACGGCAACGGTGTGCGTACCCTGTACGCCCACTGCTCCAGCCTGCTGGTCTCCACCGGCGACAAGGTCTACCAGGGCCAGCCCATCGCCCGTGTGGGTTCCACCGGCCGGTCCACCGGCAACCACTGCCACTTTGAGATACAGATCAACGGCACTGCCGTCAACCCCCTGGCCTACCTGGGGTAAGATCATCAAACATAAAAAGCCCGGCGCGTCATACGACGCGCCGGGCTTTTTTGTGCTGTTATTGGTCTCCGTAGGTGTGGGCCAGCACCTGGGCCAGGGCGGCCTTCCGGCAGCGCTCACACAGCGTTTCCGGCTCCTCGCCCGCCTTTTGGGCGGCCAGGGCCAGCTCCTCCGACGTGCCGATCACCGCGCCGCACTGGGCGCAACGCACCAGGGTAAAGGTCTTGCCCCAGATGGTGCGGGTGTCCGCCGTCTCGGTGAGGGGGATGGCGTCGGTGGGGCACACGCTGGCGCAGGAGCCGCAGCCCACGCACACCGGGCTGGGGTCGTGGTAGGGGGTAGCCACCTCCTTGGTGACTCCCCGGTTGACCGTAGAGATGGCCCCCACGCTCAGCTCGGCGCAGGCCCGGGTACACAGCCCGCACAGGATGCATTTGCCGCTGTCCACCGGCTTGAGCCGCTCCAGCGGGGGCGCGCCGTAGTGGGTACACATCTGGGCAATCAGTTCGCTGTCCGGAGCCCGCTTGTGGAGGAGGGACAGAATCATCCCCCGCTGGCGGCGGACCTTGTCGCTGTCGGTGGACACGGTACATTCCCGCTCCACCGGGTAGACGCAGGACACCACGATTTTGGGGCCCTTGCCCTCGTCTACCTCCACAATGCACACCCGGCAGCAGCCCTGCCCGGGCAGGGCCTCGTGGTGGCACAGGGTGGGGATGTAGATGCCGTTGCGCCGGGCCACCTGGAGGAGAAATTCCCCCTTCTCACAGCTGCACTGTTTTCCGTCAATGGTAATGATCATCCCGCCACCTTGCCTTTCGTCTCCACCGCGCCGAACTTGCAGGCCTCCCGGCAGGAGCCGCAGGCGATGCACCGGGCGGGGTCAATGACATGGGGCTCCTTCACGCCGCCGGAGATGGCCCCGGCGGGGCAGGCCCGGCTACAGGCCCCGCAGCCCACGCACTTGTCCTTGTCAATGGCAAAGCTGGTGAGGGCGGTACACACCCCTGCCGGACAGCGGTGCTCCAGAATGTGGGCCTCGTACTCCTGCCGGAAATACTTCAGGGTGGTGAGCACCGGGTTGGGGGCCGACTTGCCCAGGGCGCACAGGGAGCTGTCCGCCAGGGTGCGGCACAGCTCCTCCAGCACTTCCAGGTCGCTGAGCTGCCCCTTGCCCTGACAGATGTCGGTGAGGATGGCCAGAATATGCCTCAAGCCCTCCCGGCAGGGGGTACACTTGCCGCAGGATTCCTCCGAGAGGAACTTTACATAATATCGGGCCACCTCCACCATGCAGCTGCGGTTGTCCATAACGATCATGCCGCCGGAGCCCATCATGGCCCCGTGGCTTTTCAGGGTGTCAAAGTCCACCGGCAGGTCCAGCAGCTCCTCGGGGATGCACCCGCCGGAGGGGCCGCCGGTCTGCACCGCCTTGAAGGGGCGATCCCCCTGGATGCCGCCGCCGATGTCGAAAATCAGGTGGCGGAGGGTGGCCCCCATGGGCACCTCCACCAGGCCGGTGCGCTTCACCTTGCCCACCATGGAGAACACCTTGGTGCCCTTGGACCCCTCGGTGCCCAGCTTGGCAAATTCCGCTCCGCCCCGGTCCAAAATCACCGGAATGTTGGCGAAGGTCTCCACGTTGTTGAGCACCGTGGGCTGGTCCCACAGGCCCCGCTGCACCGAGCGGATGTACTTGGCCCGGGGTTCGCCCACCCGGCCAGCCACCGACGCCATCAGCGCCGTGGACTCGCCGCACACAAAAGCGCCGCCGCCTCTGACAACGGAGAGTTTTAATTTCTTGTCAGATCCCAGGATGTGATCACCTAAAATGCCCGCCGCCTCGGCGTTGGCGATGGCTTCCTTGATGTGGGCCACCGCCAGGGCGTACTCGTCCCGGATGTAGAGGAAGCCGGTCTCCGCCCCGATAGCCAGGGCGCAGATGGCCATGCCCTCCAGCACACTGTGGGGGTCTCCCTCCAGAATGGAGCCGTCCATGAAGGCGCCGGGGTCGCCCTCGTCGCCGTTGCACACCACATACTTGGGGAAGTTGTCATACCCGGCGGCGGTGCGCCACTTCCGGCCGGTGGGGAAGCCGGCGCCCCCCCGGCCCCGGAGGCCGGACAGCTCCACCTGGGTGATGATCTCGTCGGGGGTCATGGCAAGGGCCTTTTTCAAAGCGCTGTACCCGCCGCGGTTGACATAATCTTCAACGCTGGCGGGGGAGATGATGCCCACGTTCCGCAGGGCCACCTTCACCTGGGGGGCAAAGAAGGGATTGTCCTCCCGGCGGGTGACCGGCTGACCGGCGTCGTTTTTGGCCAGCAGCCGGGTGACAGGCTGACCCTGTTCCACCGTCTGGGCCACGATCTCGGCGGCGTCGGCGGGCTTCACTTTGTAGTAGGTGATGTCGTCGGGGAGTATGCGCACCATGGGGCCGTTTTCGCAGAACCCCTGGCAGCCGGTCTCCTTGACCAGGCACTCCACCTGATGGCCGGTGCCCGCCAGCAGAGCGCGGAAGGCCTCCGCCACCTTGGCGCTGCCGTTGGCCAGGCAGCCGGTGCCGCAGCACACCAATACCGTTTTACTCATGGCCTTCCACCTCCCGGTACTGGTCCAGAATTTTGGGCAGCTTCTCCAGGGTCACCCGCCCGTAGTAGGTGCCGTCCACCACCATCACCGGGGCCAGGGCGCAGGAGCCCAGGCAGTTCACCAGCTCCAGGGAGAACAGCCCGTCCTCCGAGGTCTCCCCGGCATCGATGCCCAGCAGCCGCCGCACCCCGTCCAGCAGGGTGGTGGAGCCCCGGATGTGGCAGGCAGTGCCGTCGCACAGCTTGATGATGTGCCTGCCCTTGGGCTTGAGGCTCAGGGCCTTGTAGAAGGTGGCCATGGCGTACAGGGAGGACAGGGGACAGCCCAGGTAGGCCGCCAGGGCCTCCATGCCCTCCCGGGGGATGTAGTTGAATTTATGCTGCATATCCTGGAGCATGGCCAGGCTGAACCGCTGCTCCGGGGGATAGGCCTGTAAGATGGCCTGAATGTCCTCCATGGGGATATCCATATGGGTTTCACCGCCTTTTTTGGGTTTGGCGGGGGAGCGGGGGCTCAGCCCCCGGCCACCACCGGGAAGATCTGCACCGTGTCGCTGTCTTTCAGCAGAGTGTCCAGGCCGGAGAGGAACTCCACCCGGCGGCCGTTGACCAGCACGATGATTTTCTCCCCCAGTGCGTCCCCGGCGGGGGAGAAGAACTCCCCCCGGAACCGGGGGCCAAAACGCCGGGACAGGTCCTCCCCCAGCGCCCCCACGGTGGGGGGCGGGGAGAGGACCAGCTCCTTGGTCCCGGCAAACTCCTTTTCCCGCAGATAGGCAAAGAATTTCACCGTCATAGGCTTATTTCAGGTTGAGGGAGGCCAGCTTCTCCGGGGTGGGGATGCCCTCCGCCGTCCAGCCACGGGCGGCGTAATACTCCGCCAGCATGGTGTACAGGTCGTTGACCTTGCCCGCCGCCGGGCCCTCGGGCAGCTTCTCCCGCAGCAGCCGGGGAGGCAGGGTGTCCTTCTCCACACCGGCGGCAATGTTGAACTGCTTCTCCAGGTTCCAGATCCGCTCACCTTTCAGCAGGATCTCCTCGTCGCTCTCGTCGCTGCCCACCGCCTCCCGGTACTGGGCCGCCACCTCGGGCAGGCCGATGCCGAAGGTGGTGAACAGGCAGATGCCGGTGGCGTCCACCAGGGCGGTGAGGTCCTGGAAGGTTTTCAGCAGACCCGCCTTGCCCTCGGTGACCAAGGGGTCCATCTTCATGGGGATGCCCAGCACCTCGGGGGAGATCATGTAGCCCCGGACGTGGCAGCCGCCCCGGTTGGAGGTGGCGTACTCCAGGCCGATGCCCTGGATGGCCCGGCCGTCATAGGCGGGCATCTCCTGCTTCTTCACCGACATGGACAGCTCGGGATGGCCGTATTTTTCCGCCATGCGGTAGGAGCCCAGGCCCATGATTTTGCCGAAGCCCTCCCCCTTGCAGGTCATCTCCACCGCCTTCACCATGGCCGCCGCGTCGCCGAAGCGGAGGGGGAAGCCGATGTCGGACTCGGGGATGGCTCCCATCTCAAAGAGCTCCATGGCGCAGGCCACGGTGGCTCCCATGGTGATGGGGTCGATGCCGTACTGGTTGCACAGGAAGTTGGCGTCGCACACCGCCGCCAGATCGTTGACGCCGCAGTCGGCGCCGAAGGACCAGCCCGCCTCGTACTCGGGACCCTCGCCCTTGGACTTGAAGGGCCCCTCCTTGATCTCCACCGCCCGGCCGCAGCCGATGGAGCAGCCGAAGCAGCCCTTGTTCCGCAGCAGATACTTGGCGGCCAGGGTCTCGCCGGAGATGTCGTCGGCCAGATCGTACACCGAGCCGTCCCGGCCGTTGCGCAGGGGCAGGCCGCCGGTGGCGTTGACGATGTTTACCAGAATTTGAGTGCCGTAGGCCGACAGGCCGGCTCCGGTGACCGGGTGGGCCTTCAGCTTGGCCCGGGCGTCCACGCAGGCCTCAAAGAAGGCCTCGGGCCGGGCCACCGTCACCGAGCCGGTGCCCCGGACGGCGATGGCCTTCAGCTTCTTGGAGCCCATCACCGTGCCCATGCCGCCCCGGCCCGCCGCCCGGTGCTTGTCGTTCATGATGGCGGAGAAGAGACAGCCGGTCTCCCCGGCGGGGGCGATGCAGGCGATGCGGAACTCGTCCCCCAGCTCCTCCCGCAGCAGGTCGGTGGTCTCGAACACGTCCTTGCCCCACAGGTGGGAGGCGTCCCGCAGTTCCACCGTGCCGTCGTTGATGTAGAGGTACACCGGCTTCTCCGAGATGTTCTCAAAGATGATGCCGTCGTACCCGGCGTATTTCAGCTCGGGGCCGAAGTGGCCGCCGGAGTTGGCCGCCCCGATGGTGCCCGTCAGGGGGGACTTGGCCACCGCGTTGTACCGGCCGGAGGAGGTGGCGCAGGTGCCCGTCAGAGGGCCGGTCATGAAGATCAGCTTGTTGTCCGGCCCCAGGGGGTCGCAGTTGGGGTCGCACTCGTCGCAGTAATACTTGGTGCCCAGACCACGGGCCCCCACATACTCCTGGGCGTTCTTCTGGTTCAGGGGCTCCCTGCGGATGGACCCCGCCGCCAGATCAATGCGTAAAATCGTGCCGGTATATCCGTTTCCCATGGCTCACCCCTCCGTTCCCATGGCGGCCACAATCTTGTCCGCCGTCAATTTTTTTCGTACGTCCCGCGCGTCCGGGTCCTCAAAACTCAGGGCCCCGCCGGGGCAGTACTTGACGCACTTGGGGTCCCCGCCGCACAGGTCGCACTTGAATACCTTCTTCACGATGGTGGAATAGGACATATTGCCCAGAGGGCAGGCGCTGCGGCACATCTTGCAGCCGATGCACTTGTCGTAGTTGATGACGCAGGCCCCGTTTTCGTCCCGGCGGATGGCCTTCACCGGGCACACCTTCATGCAGCTGGCGTCCTCGCACTGCTGGCACACCACCGGCACCGCCAGGGTGGCGGCCTCATACTCCAGCACGGTGATGTTGGCCAGGCGGGGGTTGAACTGCTGGTAGTGGCCGAAGGAGCACACCAGCTCGCAGGTGCGGCAGCCGATGCATTTCTCCGGCTTGACAACGAGTTGTTTCATCCCTTTCCTCCCATTCCCGGCGGGAACGGAGGCACACCTCCTTTTGAAACAGAATTTGAACTCCTGATTTTAGTGTAGGAGCACGGGGGCGGGAAGTAAAGGGAAGGACTGGGAATTCATATTGCTTTTGTGCATAAAGGGCCGTATAATAAGGGCAGCTAAACTGTACGTTCTGCCATCAAAACCGGGGTAAGGAATTGCCCCTGTAAGGCGGGAGCCTGTTGCCGCCGGGGATTGGCGGCCCACCCCCGCATATACCTTTTGGCTATAAGGAGGGAGCAGCTTGCAGATCGCCCAGATCCGATATTTCGTCACCGCCGCCCAGCTGCAAAACCTATCCAAGGCGGCGGAGGCCCTCCACCTCAGCCAGCCCTCCCTGTCCCGCAGCATCGCCCGGCTGGAGGAGGAGCTGGGCACCCCGCTGTTTACCCGCTCCGGCAAGCGCATCCTGCTCAATGAGCCGGGCCGCCGGTTTCTGGAGAGCGCCCGGGCCATGCTCCGGGACCTGGACGACACCCTGCTGGAGCTGGGGGAGCTGTCCGCCGGGCCGGTGAAGCGGCTGTCGGTGGGGTGCTGCGGCGGGGAGGAGAAGGTGGCCGCCTGTCTGGCCGCCTTTGCCGATGCCCGGCCAGGGGTGGAGTTCCAGCTGGACTGCCGCATTGAGGAGCTGGAGGTCCCCGACATCAACAAATACGATATGCTGCTCTGTCCCGACGACAGCCGGTATGAGAAGTTCCGGGGCTACCCCCTGGGCAGCGAGCGCTACCTGCTGGCCCTGCCTGCCCACCACCCTCTGGCCCGCCGGGAGCCGGTGGATTTGAAGGCCCTGGAGGGCCAGCCCATGGTCTTTCTCAGCAGCCCCGGCCACTGGCTGGAGGAGCCCTACTACCTGTGCGCCGGGCTCAACCTCCATCCGGCCACCCGCTGTCTGGTCAACGACCGGGAGGGTCACCGCCAGGTGGTGGCCGCCGGACTGGCCCTGGGCTTTGTGCCCGAGGGGGCCGCCGCCCCCTACCGGGCAGACTCCCGCATTGCCCTGGCCCGGCTGGCCAGCGGCCGGTTTGCCCGGCCCCTGATGCTGTGCTTCAAGCGGGAAAAACATCTCAGCCCTGTGGGGCTGGAATTTCAAGCCTTCGCCCTGGACTTTTTCGGGGTGGGAAAGGAGGGGGACCATGCTCACCGTCATGACCCCTGAGGAACTTTTGACACGGATTGCAAATACCTTCGGCCCCCTGGACCGGCCCCCGGAAACCGTGGGGCTGGACCGTGCCCTGGGCCGGGTGCTGGCCCGGGATATTCTGGCTGAAGAATATGTGCCCGGGTTTGACCGCTCCACCGTGGACGGCTACGCCCTGCGGGGGGCGGACACCTTCGGGTGCAGTGAGTCCATCCCCGCCCTGCTCACCTGCACCGGGGCGGTGGAGATGGGCAAGGAGCCCGCCTTTGCCGTGGGCCCCTATCAGTGCGCCGCCATCCCCACCGGCGGGGCCCTGCCGGAAGGCGCCGACGCCGTCCAGATGGTGGAGCACACCGAGGACTACGGCGGCGGGGAGATCGGCATTGTAAAGAGCGTTCCCCCGGGGGCCAACCTGATTTTTAAAGGGGACGACGTGAAGCCGGGGGACCTGGTGCTGCCCAAGGGCCGCAGGCTGGAGCCCCAGGACGTAGGGGCTTTGGCGGCCCTGGGGGTGACTCAGGTGCCGGTGGTCCCCAAACTGCGGGTGGGCCTGATCTCCACCGGGGACGAGCTGGTGCCCCCGGAGGGGGACCCCGGCCCCGGACAGGTGCGGGACGTGAACGGCCCCCTGGTGGCCGCTCTGCTGGCCCAGGCGGGGGCGGAAGCGGTGCCCCTGGGCATTGTCCCCGACCGGGAGGAACTGCTGAGAGAGGCGGTGGAGAAGGCTCTGGAGCGCTGCCACTGCGTGGTGCTGTCGGGAGGCAGCTCGGTGGGGGAGAAGGACGCCGCCTGCCGGGTGATGGCCTCTCTGGGTGAGGTGCTGTGCCACGGGGTGGCCATGAAGCCGGGCAAGCCCACCCTGCTGGGAAAGGCGGGGGGCAAGCCCATCCTGGGCCTGCCCGGCCACCCGGTGGCCGCCCTGTTCACCGCAAAGCTTTTTCTCATCCCCCTGCTGGCCCGGCTGGAGGGGCGGACCTGGGCGGAGCGGACGGTGTCGGCACGTCTGGCCCAGACCGTCCCCGCCAACCACGGCAGGGCCCAGTACACCGGCGTCACTCTGGAGGAGAAGCCCGACGGGATGTGGGCCGTGCCCATCTGGGGCAAGTCGGGGCTCATTACCACCCTGGCCGGGGCGGACGGCTTCTTCTGCGTCCCCCGGGACCGGGAGGGCATCCCGGCCGGGGAATCTGTAGAGGTGTCCCTCTTCGGGTAGTTTTATATCAGGAGGCGTTTTTATGCCCTTTACTTATCTGACCAACCTCCCCCTGGAGCAGGCGGAGGAGCGCTACCCCGCCTGGCTGGCGGAGGGGGGCTTTCAGCCCAAAACCGAGACGGTGCCGGTGGCGCAATCGGCGGGCCGGGTGACCGCCCGGGCGGTCTACGCCACCCTGTGCGCCCCCCACTATCCCGCCTGCGCCATGGATGGCATCGCCGTGGCGGCGGCGGATGCCTTCGGCGCCACCGAGACCACGCCGGTGACCCTGGAACCCCATCAGTTCACGGTGGTGGACACCGGTGACCCCCTGCCCGAGGGGAAGGACGCGGTGGTGATGATTGAGGATGTGCTGTGGGAGGGGGAGAAGGCCGTCCTCCATGAGGCCGCCGCCCCCTGGCAGCACATCCGGCAGATCGGGGAGGACGTGTGCGCCGGGGAGATGCTCCTCCCCACCCATACCTCCATTACCCCCGCCGCCATCGGGGCCATGATCGCCGGTGGCGTGCTGGCGGTGGAGGTGTTCACCCGCCCGGTGGTGGGGATCATCCCCACCGGGGACGAGGTGGTGCCCCCCACCGACCACCCCCAGCCGGGGGACGTGCTGGAGTTCAACTCCTCCATCTTCTCCGCCATGATCGGGGAATGGGGCGGTACGGCCAGGACCTACCCCATCGTGAAGGACAACAAGGCTGACCTCACTGACGCCCTCACCAGGGCCGCGGAGGAGTGCGACCTGGTGGTGCTCAACGCCGGGTCGTCGGCGGGCCGGGAGGACTATTCCGCCGCCGTCATTGGCACGGTGGGGGAGGTGCTGTGCCACGGGCTGGCCATCCGCCCCGGCAAGCCCGCCATTCTGGGCCGGAGAGGCCCGGTGCCGGTGCTGGGGGTGCCCGGCTATCCGGTCAGCGGCATTCTGGTGCTGGAGCACCTGCTCCGCCCCCTCATCGAACACTGGACCGGCAAGAAAGCCTCCGCCCGGGAACAGGCGGAGGCGGTGCTGGCCCGGCGGGTGGTGTCGGGGCTGAAATACCGGGAGTTCGTCCGGGTACGGCTGGGCCGGGTGGGGGATAAGCTGGTGGCCTCCCCCCTGGCCCGTGGGGCCGGGGTGGTGTCCTCCTTCCTGAAGGCCGACGGCATCCTGGACATCCCCCAGGGCAAGGAGGGCCTGGAGGCGGGGGAGAAGGTCACCGTCTCTCTCCTGCGGCCCCGGGAGGAGCTGGAGCGCACTCTGGTAATGATGGGCAGCCACGACCCCCTGCTGGACGAGGTGGCCGATCTGCTCCACCAGACCCACCCTGACTTGTACATGAGCTCCACCCATGTGGGCTCCATGGGGGGCATTATGGCCCTCCGCCGGGGGGAGGCCCACGGGGCGGGATGCCACCTGCTCAATGAGAAGGACGGAACCTACAACACTTCCTATCTGGAGAAGTATTTCCCCCAGGGGGGGTGTATCAGGTGGAGTGCGTGGGCCGCACCCAGGGCCTGATGGTGGCCAAAGGCAATCCCCTGGGTATCAAGGGCTTTGGGGACATTGCCAACCTGCGGTACGTCAACCGGCAGAAGGGCTCGGGCACCCGCATTCTGGCCGACTACCTGTGCCGGAAGGAGGGCATCGACCCCGCCGCCGTGTACGGCTACGACCGGGAGGAGCTGACCCACACCTCGGTGGCCGCACAGATCGCCGCCGGCACCGCTGACGCGGGCATGGGCATCCTGTCCGCCGCCCGGCTGTATGACCTGGATTTTCTGCCGGTGTGCGTGGAGCAGTACGACCTGCTCATCCCCGATTACGCCTGGGGCACCCCGGCGGTGGAGGCCCTGCTGGAGGTGCTGCAAAGCCCGGCTTTCCGGGAACGGCTGGAACAGCTGGGGGGTTACACCATTGACCAGCCCGGCCGGGTGCGGCGGCATTTTTAAAGGGGCACATTAAGAGAGGAGGATGGACCATGGAGCGCTACGACGTGGCGGTACTGGGCGGCGGGCTGCTGGGCTGCTTTATGGCCCGGGAGCTGCGCCGCCACCCCCTGAAGGTGGCCCTGGTGGAGGCCCGGGAGGACGTGTGTACCGGCATTTCCCGGGCAAACACCGCCATTGTATATACCGGCTGCGACACCAAGCCGGGCACCCTCAAGACCCGGCTGTGCGTGGCGGCCTGCAAGGGCTTCGGGGACCTGTGCCGGGAGCTGGGGGTGCCCTTCGCCCGGCGGGGCTCCTTAATGGTAAGTTACGGGCCCAACGCCGACCAGACATTACAGCGGAAGATGATCCAGGGCATGGAGAACGGGGTGGAGGGCCTCAAACTCATGTCCGGCCGGGCGGCCCTGGAGTGGGAGCCGGGGCTGGCCCCCGGCGTGTCCTCCGCCCTCTACGCCCCCGACACCGGGGTGACCGACCCCTGGGAGCTGTGCTATGCCGCCTGGGAGAACGCCCTGGCCAACGGTGTCACCCCCTGGCTCAACGCCCCGGTCACCGACCTGCTGCCGGAACACGGGGGCTGGCGGGTGGTCACCCTCCGGGGGGAGCTGTGGGCGGCAGCGGTGGTCAACTGCTGCGGCCTCCACGCCGACCAGGTCCAGGAGCTGGCCGCTCCGCCTACGGTGCGTATCACCCCCGAGAAGGCGGACTACCTGATCCTGGACCAGGGGGCGGGCCACTATGTCAATCATGTCATCTTCCATGAGCCGGAGGAGAAGGGCAAGGGCCTGACCATGGTGCCCACCCTGGACGGCAAGCTGCTGCTGGGCCCCTCGGAGCAGCCGGGGGTGGGGCCTCTGTCCGCCACCACTGAGGCGGGCCTGGCCAAGCTGCGCCAGCTGGCGGCCCAGGTGGCCCCCGAGCTGGATCTGGAGCTTACCATCCGCTCCTTTGCCGGGGTGCGGCCCAAGCCCTACAATGTGGTGCGGGCCCAGAGCATCCACGATTTCACCGTCACCAATCCCGCCAGAGGGCTGTGGAGCCTTATCGGCATCAAGACCCCCGGCCTCACCTGCGCCCAGGCCCTGGGGGCCTGGCTGGCCCCCCAGGTGGCGGACCAGCTGGGGAAGGGGGAACTGGACTCCACCTTCCGGCCGGAGCGAAAAGCGCCGGTACGGCCCCGGGATCTGACCCGGGAGGCCCGGGCGGCGCTGGTGGCCCGGGACCCGGCCTATGGCCGCATTCTGTGCCGGTGCGGCGGCATCACCGAGGGGGAGGTGCGGGACGCCATCCGCCGGGGGGCGGTCACCCTGGATGGGGTGAAGCGGCGGACGGGCGCCGGCCTGGGCCGGTGCCAGGGGGCCTTCTGCGGGGACCGGATTATGGCTCTTATGGCCCGGATGCTGGGGGTGCCCCCGGAGGATCTGCAAAAGGACGGGCCGGGTTCCCGGCTGCTAACAGGAGGACGGCATGGAGAAGGTTGATCTGTTGGTGGTGGGCGGCGGCGCGGCGGGGATGTCCGCCGCACTGGCCGCCGCGGGCGCGGGACCGGTTTCGGTGCTGCTGGTGGACCGGGAGGAGCGGCTGGGGGGCATTTTGCCCCAGTGCATCCACCAGGGCTTCGGCCTGGGCTACTTCCAGCGCAACCTCACCGGGCCGGAGTACGCCGCCCGCATCGTGGCCCAGATGGAGGGGGCGGCGGTAAGCGTGCGCCTCAACACCACCGTGCTCTCCCTGTCCCAGCGGCGGACGGCGGAGCTGTCCGGCCCCGGCGGGTATGAGCCGGTGGCCTTCCGGCGGCTCATTCTGGCCACCGGCTGCCGGGAAAAGACCATCGGTTCTCTCCCCGTCACCGGCACCCGGCCCGCCGGGGTGTTTACCGCCGGTGAGGCCCAGCGGATGATCAACCTGCGCCACTGGCGGCCGGGGAGAAAGGTGCTGGTGCTGGGCAGCGGGGATCTGGGCCTTATCATGGCCCGCCGGTTCGTGCTGGAGGGCTGCCAGGTGCTGGGGGTGGTGGAGCAGAAGGGGAGATGCGGCGGCATGGTACGCAACTACCGCTCCTGTCTGCTGGAGCACCGCATCCCTCTGATGACCCGGACCACCGTTACCCGCCTCCACGGCGAGGGGCGGCTTACCGGCGTCACCCTCCGCCATCTGGACAGCGGCAAGGAGGAGCAGGTGGCCTGCGACACCCTCATTACCGCCCTGGGCCTCATCCCCGAGCGGGAGCTGCTGGCGGGGCTGGGGGGTAAGCTGCCGGGCTGGGCCTCCCTGTGCGGCAACTGCGACTACGTCCATGAAATCGTGGACACCGTCACCGCCCAGGCCGAGGAGCTGGGCCGCCAGGTGGGCATGGAGCTGCTGGGCAAGAAATAAAATGAAAAACGGCCCCCATCGGAGGATATCCGGTGGGGGCCGTTCTGTTTGGTTTTATTCCTCGTCCTCTTTCTTGGTGCACACGATGTTCAGCTCGTTGAGCTGGGCGTCGGTCACAAAGGAGGGAGCGCCCAGATCCCGGACAGCCTGGGCTGTCCGGGGACCCAGGGATGATTTTACTTGCTCGGCGGAAGTGAATTCCGCCTGCGCCAAGGTTTTCGCCACAGGCGAAAACGCTTGTACGCGCAAAGCGCGCCCCGCTGTGCGGGGCCCCCTGATGATGGGCGCTTTACTCGTCCTCTTCCTTTTTGGTGCACACGATGTTCAGCTCGTTGAGCTGGGCGTCGGTGACAAAGGAAGGCGCGCCCATCATCAGGTCCTGAGCGTTCTTGTTCATGGGGAAGGGGATGATCTCACGGATGGAGTCCTCGCCGGCCAGCAGCATGACCATACGGTCCACGCCGGGGGCGATGCCCGCGTGGGGGGGAGCGCCGTAGGTGAAGGCGTTGTACATGGCGGGGAACTTGGCCTTCACGTCCTCCTCGCCCAGCCGCACCAGCTGGAAGGCCTCAATCATGATCTCGGGGTCGTGGTTCCGGACGGCGCCGGAGGACAGCTCCACGCCGTTGCACACCAGGTCGTACTGGAAGGCGGTGATGGACAGGGGGTCCACCTCGCCGGCAGCGGCCTTCTTCAGGATCTCCAGGCCGCCGTTGGGCATGGAGAAGGGGTTGTGGCAGAACTCCAACTCGCCGGACTCCTCGCCGATCTCGTACATGGGGAAGTCCACGATCCAGCAGAACTCATAGCGCTCCTTGTCCATGTGGTTGGGGCAGAAGTTGCCCAGCTTGGAGCGGAGCACGCCGGCGGTCTTCTGGGCGGTCAGCAGCTTGCCGGCGGTGAGGCCCACGAAGCAGCCGGGCTCCAGGCCCAGAGCGGACACCACGGCGTCCTTGATGGGCTGGACGAACTTGGCGATGCCGCCCACGATCTCGCCCTTCTCATCCAGGCGGAACCAGTAGGCCTTGTTGCCGGACTGGACCTCCACCTCGTTGCAGATGCCGTCGATCTGCTTGCGGGTGCCCTCAAAGCCGGACACCACGATGGCCTTGACGGTGTTGCCCTCGAAGGGACCAAAGCCGCAGTTTGCCAGCACCTGGGTGGCGTCGGTGACAGTCAGGTCGATGCGCAGGTCGGGCTTGTCGGAGCCGTACTTGTCCATGGCCTCCAGGTAGGAGATCCGCTTAAAGGGAGCCTCAGAGGCCACGTTGTAGGTGCCGTACTGGGCGAAGATGGGGGGGAGCACCTGCTCCAGAACGGCGAACACGTCCTCCTGACCGGCAAAGGCCATCTCCATGTCCAGCTGGTAGAACTCGCCGGGGGAGCGGTCGCCGCGGGCGTCCTCGTCCCGGAAGCAGGGGGCGATCTGGAAGTACTTGTCGAAGCCGGAGGCCATCAGCAGCTGCTTGAACTGCTGGGGAGCCTGGGGCAGGGCGTAGAACTTGCCGGGGTGTTTGCGGCTGGGTACCAGGTAGTCACGGGCGCCTTCCGGAGAAGAGGCGGTCAGAATGGGGGTGGTGATCTCCATGAAGCCCTGGGCGGTCATGGCCTGCCGCAGGGCGGCCACCACCTGGGAGCGGAGGATGATGTTGTTCTTGACGGCGGGGTTGCGGAGATCCAGGTAGCGGTACTTCAGACGCTGGGTCTCGTCGGCCTCACGGCTGCGGTTGATCTGGAAGGGCAGCTCGTTGTGGCGGCAGCGGCCCAGCACCTCGATCTTCTCGGGTACCACCTCAATGTCGCCGGTGGGCAGCTTGGGGTTCTTGGAGTCACGCTCCCGCACCACGCCGGTGACGGCGATGGTGGACTCCTTGTTCAGAGCCTTGATGGTCTTGACCATCTCCTCGGTCTCGGCCACCACCTGGGTGGTGCCGTAGAAGTCCCGCAGGACGGCGAAGCCCAGGCTGGCGCCCACCTCACGGAAGTTCTCCAGGAAGCCCGCCAGGGTGACGGTCTGGCCTACCTGCTCCATGCGGAGCTCCCCACAGGTGTGGGTGCGGTAGGCGGTTTTGACATTAGCCATGTGAAATCAACTCCAGATTGTATTATTTCTTTTATATATTACAAAATAGCTGGGTTTTTGCCCTTGTTTGCAATTAACCCCGCAGGTCGATGACCTTGCTGTAGTACACCTGCACGTCGAAGTTCTTGTACAGGTCGGTGCCCTGCTTGGCGGTGACACCGAAGTGGGTGAGGGCGGTGTTCTTCACGTAGTCCAGGAAGGTGACGCCGTCCACGGTGTTGAACCAGTTGAACTCCATGCCGGCGGCGGCGCAGTCGGCCTCCAGGCCGTCGATGAGGCTCTGCACATAGGGCAGCCAGGCCCCGGCGGTGGTGCCGTTGGTGAACAGCACGTCAGAGGGCTTGAAACCGGCGGCGGTGAAGGGGGTGTAGTCGGCGGGGGTGAAGGTCTGGCGCAGGTCGGTGCGGGCCACACGGGCCACCATGGCGGCGGTCTCCGCACGGGTCAGGCTGTTATTGGCAGCGAAGGTGCCCCAGTCGTCCACGCCGGTGAGGATGCCCGCGTTGTAGAAGCGCAGCACCGCCTCATCCTTGGTGTCGGGCAGGGTGGTGATGGTGTTGATGGGGGAGAGCATCTCCTCGGGCACCACAGCGGCCAGGATGGACACAAACTCCTGACGGGTGGCCTGCTTTTCCGGGTCGGGCACGTCGATGCCCAGATCCTCCAGGTACTTCACATAGGAGAAATACCAGGGCAGGGTCTCGCCGGGCTTGGGGGTGGCCATGGGGATAGGGTCTCCGGTGATGGCCTCGTTCATGCGGGCGGCGATGGCGGCCACCTCGCCCACGGTGAGGATCTGGAAGGGGGCAAAGGCGTGGCCCGTGCCCTGCATCAGTCCCACCTCGGCGCAGATGCGGGCGGGATCTTCGTACCAGGAACCGGCCTCCACATCAATGAAGCCGGGGTACTCGTTGACCTTGGGGAAGGCCTCCTCGGGGGAGATGGCGGCGGCGGAGCCCACCAGCAGGGAGGCGGACAGGATCAGAGCGGCAAGCTTTTTCATGGAATGATTCCTCCTTGTCAAATGGCACAGGTTTGTCTTTTATAGACGGCTTGAAAGGGGGAAAGTTCCATTCAGTCCTTGTCCCGGATGGGAGCGCCGGCGGACCGGGCGGTGAGACCGGCCTGGACCAGAGCCACGGCCTCAGCGGGAGTCACGGTCTGCTGCTCACCGGTGGTCAGATCCTTCACGGTCACCTTGCCCTGGGCAATCTCGTCCTCACCCAGGAAGGCGGCGTAGGGGATGGACAGCTTATCGGCGTAGGACAGCTTCTGCTTAAACTTCTTCTTCTCGCAGTGGAGCTGGGCCCGGACGCCGGCGTCCCGAAGGGTGGTGGCGAAGGAGATGGCGGCGGACAGGTCCTCGGTCATGGGCAGGATGAGCACGTCGGCGGGGGCGGTGAGCAGCTCCTCGTTCAGGTAGCCCTGGGCCTCCAGCACGGAGAACAGCCGGGTCAGGCCGATGGAGATGCCCACGCCGGGCAGCTGCTTGTCGGTGTAGTACTCGGCCAGGTTGTCGTACCGGCCGCCGGAGCAGATGGAGCCCACCTCGGGGTGGTCCAGCATGACGGTCTCATACACGGTGCCGGTGTAGTAGTCCAGGCCCCGGGCGATGGTGAGATCCACCATAAAGTGGTCCTCCGGCACGCCGTAGGCGGACATATACTTGACCACGGTCTCCAGCTCGGACACGCCCAGGTCGAACAGCTCGTTCTTGCCCTTGAAGGGCTCCAGAGCGGCCATGGGGTCCTCAGCCGCCAGCAGGCCCAGCAGGGTGTCGGCGGTGTCGGCGGCCACGGCAAAGTCGTCCACCAGGATGGCCTTCACCTTCTCGGGGCCGATCTTCTCCAGCTTGTCGATGGTGCGCATCACGTCGCCGGCCTGCTCCTCCAGGCCCAGCAGGGCAAAGAGGCCGTTGAGGACCTTCCGGTTGTTCACCCGGATCTTAAAGCGGCGCAGGCCCAGGGCGGTGAAGGTCTTGTAGATGATGGAGGGGATCTCGGCCTCATTGGTGATGTCCAGGGCGCCGTCGCCGATGACGTCGATGTCGGCCTGATAGAACTCCCGGTAGCGGCCCTTCTGAGCCCGCTCACCCCGGTACACCTTGCCGATCTGGAACCGGCGGAAGGGGAAGGTAAGCTCGTTCTGGTGGAGGGCCACATACTTGGCCAGGGGGACGGTCAGGTCAAAGCGGAGGGACAGGTCGCTGTCGCCCTTGGTGAAGCGGTAGATCTGCTTCTCGGTCTCGCCGCCGCCCTTGGCCAGCAGCACCTCGCTGGCCTCGATGGCCGGGGTGTCCAGGGGGGTGAAGCCGTAGAGGGAGTAGCTCTTGCGGAGGGTGTCCACCATCCGGTCGAACTGTACCTGGCGGGCAGGCAGCAGCTCCATGAAGCCGGACAGGGTACGGGGTTTGATCTGGGCCATAGTGATGCTCCTTTGTATCGTAACATTTGGGATTTTGGCTCGGTGAGGGCGGATATCCGCAAAAAGGCGCTCTCGTCCCTTGTCACGGGACGAAAGCGCCTGCTTTCGTGGTGCCACCCATGTTCGGCGCTTAAAAAGCGCCCTCTGGCCTTCTGTTGCGGGAAGGGGACCGCGCCCGTCTCCGGGCCCGCTGGTGGAGCCGTCTCCCGGCCGCCTGCCGCAGGTCCTTCCAGCCAGGGGACCCTTCTCTGGTGCGGCGGTGTGAGCGGTACTTGCTCCGTCATTGCGGTTTCAGCTCTTACGATATTATCCCGAAAAGGGGGAAAAGTCAATCCTTTTCCACGCTTTGCGGCAATAAAACGGGCGGCCCACAGGGCCGCCCGTCTGAATCACGCGGTAAAAGGCTTGGTCTTGGGATTGATGATGTCTCTCCAATCAAGGTCGCCCCGCGCCCCACCCGATGGTATCCATCGTGCGGGGACCCCAGTGATTTCAGATGCGGCCGCCGGAAGTGAATTCCGCCGGCCTTCGGCGGCATGAGCCGCCGCGCCGCCGGGGCGGCGTGCTGGAGCGGGGCGATGGTTTGCTGTTTAGGCGGTAAAAGGTTTGGTCTTGGGATTGATGATGTCTCTCCAATCCAGATCGCCCCGCTCCAGACCATGAATCAACATCTCAGCGGTGGCCACGTTGGTGGCAACCGGGATATTGTACTGGTCGCACAGGCGGGTGATATACTTCAGGTCCGCGTCCAGATCGCTGGACTGGGGATCGGAGAAGAAGAGCACCATGTCGATCTCATTGTAGGCAATGCGGGCGCCGATCTGCTGGCTGCCGCCGTGCTCGTGGGACAGGAAGAGCTGGACGGGCAGACCGGTGGCCTCCGCCACCAGACGACCTGTTGTGTTGGTGGCGCAGATCGTGTGCTTGGACAGGATGCCGCAGTACGCAATGCAGAATTGCACCATCAGCTCTTTTTTTCGATCGTGGCTCATCAACGCGATATTCATACTACACCTTCTCTTCCTTTCGAGATATCAGGCTCGAAGCTTCATCAGCGGGACCTTTTGTCCCGTCAGCCGCTTGGCAATGTTTAAGTAGGCGATGGCAGCCCCTCGGCTGGCACACAGGATGAGGGGTTCTCCCCGGTTGGCGCTGAGGATGACCTGGGGGTCCTCCGGCACGATGCCCAGCAGGGGCAGACCGGCGGTATCCATGGCGTCGTCAATGGTGGTGTGGAGCCGCCGCAGGATCTTGGGCTGCACCCGGTTGACCACCAGGTGGAGCTGGGGCAGCTGCTTGCGCAGCACCGACACGGTGCGCTGTGCGTCCCGCAGGGCGGAGGAATCGGTGGTGGAGACCACGATGGCCCGATCCGCGGCGCAGCAGGCCAGCCGGAAGCCCTCGCCCAGTCCGGCGGGGGAGTCCATCAAAATATAGTCGTACTTCTGCTTGGCCTGGCGGACCAGATCCCGCATGGCGTACTCGCTGAGGGGCTCGTCGGGCAGATTCACCGGTGCGGTGATCAGGTTCAGACCCTGGATCACCGGGTGGGGGACTGCCGCCCGCTCCAGCGGACAGCGTCCGCAGAGCACGTCGGTAAAGTCCATCAGGGCCCGGTCGCTGAGGCCCAGATTCAGGTCCAGGTTCCGCAGGCCGATATCCATATCGATGCACAGGACCTGATGTCCCAGAGCGGCCAGGCAGGAGCCTACGCCGCCGGTGAGGGAGGTCTTTCCTGTGCCGCCCTTCCCTGAAGTGATAACGATTGCTGTGGACATAGGTTCACTCCCGACATACAAGATTAGAATAACACATTATTTCGTCAGACGCAATGCTTAACTTAGTAACATATGCACAAATCTGCCTTAAAGGGGGGATTTCTGCATTCTGGCCCACCGGCGGGGATAGCCCTTGGGGGTGGGGGAGATTTTCTCCACCACCACCACCCGGTGGGTGACCCCGGTGCCTGGGATCTCATAGTCCACCCGGGGCAGCAGGCGGCCCCCCAGCTTGGCGATGGCCCGGGAGGCCTTGTCCACCTCGTCGCCGCTGTCCACGCTCTTCATGGCCAGGAACTTGCCGCCCACCTTTACATAGGGCAGGCACAGTTCGCTGAGCAGCTCCAGAGAGGCCACCGCCCGGGACACGGCGAAGTCAAAGCTGTCCCGGAAGCCCTCCTGGTGAGCCTGCTCCTCGCCTCGGGCGTGGAGACAGGTTACTTTGTCAAGTGAAAGCGCTTTACATACAGTTTCCAGCCAGTTGACCCGTTTGCCCAGACTGTCCAGCAGAGTGACATTCAGAGAGGGCTCCAGGATTTTCAGAGGCATACCGGGGAACCCGGCGCCGGTGCCCACGTCGATGAGGGTCTTGTCTTTGAAGTCCTCGCCGATGGTAAGCAGGGCGGCGCAGTCCAGGAAGTGGAGGTCCACCACCTGGTCGGGATCGGTGATGGCGGTCAGATTCATGACCTGATTTTGCTCCAGCAGCATGGCGCCGTATTGGGCCAGGGCTTCCGCGCCCCCCGGCGTATGGATGCCCAGTGTATCCAGCCCCTGCTGAATGCGGGGCAGCTGGGCGTCCAGACAGAAGGAGGTGGAAGTCTGGGTGGTGTTTTTCTCGTCGGCCATGGATTTGACTCCTTTTTCAGATACGTTTCCCCCAAGAGGGGAGAGAATGTGAAAAACCGGCCCTTACTTCAGGGTGATCCGGCAGGTGGCCCCGTCCAGCCCCACAAAGGCCTGCCCGTTTTCATCCACCGGCCCGGTCCAGTCGAAGATCTGGGGGGTGACGGGCTGGAAGTTCCGGTCCAGGTAGTAGGTGCCGCAGGGGAAGTAGTTTCCGGTGAGGGTGATGTTCTGGCCGTTGTAGGAGGAGGCGGCGGCAGGTACGGCGGAGCCGTCGGCGGTGAGCCAGATGCCGTCGGACGCCCCCACGGCGGAACTGTAGAAGTAGGGGCCGCCCCGGTGGCGGAGCTGGGGATAGGAGCAGGGGATCACCAGTTTGCCGGTGGTGTCGATGACGCCCCAGCCGCTGTCCTTCCGGACCATGGCATAGCCGTCGGCAAAGTGCTCCACGCTGTTGTACTGGGCCGGGATGACCCACTGGCCCTTGGTGTTCACAAAGCCGTACAGCCGGGCGCTCTCATCCAGGCAGGGGGCCAGTCCGTCGCTGAGCACGTCCCAGTGGCCGCCGCCGGTGAGGGTGGCAATGGAGGCGCCGGTCCGGTCGTGGAGGATGGGATCGGCCCCATAGGAGGGCTGGCTGATAAACAAACCGTCGCCCAGCAGCTTGCAGGACCAGTTGGGGGTAAAGGGAACGGCGGCCCAGTCCTTGGTGCTGTCCGCCACGGCGTAGCTATCGTCAGCGGCCTGCATCATCACCAGGCCGTCCTCGTTGGCGTCCAGGAACACCATGCCCTCCTCCGGGGTGTACCAGCTGCCGTCGGCACGGTACAGGGCCCAGTGGTCCTCATAGGTCACAGGGAGCAGGGAGGAGGTGGACCAGCTGCCCTCGGCCTGACCGCCCTTCAGATCCAGGGCAGTAAGGGTATAGCGGCTGTCGTCCACCGTCTTAATGGTGAATTCCTGGCGCAGCTCCGGCCGGATGAGCCGGGCCGCCATGGTGGCCATCTCCGCCCGGCTCAGGGTGCCGTTGGCCCGGAAGGTGCCGTAGTCGTCGGTGCCGGTGAGGATGCCCGCCTGATAGAAGGGGAGGACCACATCCTTGGTCTCCTCGGTGGCATCGGGGAAGTCGGTGATATCGTTGATGGGCTCCAGAAGGTCGCCGGACACCAGAGAGAGCAGCTTTATAAAGTCCAGCCGGGTGGCGGTTGTGCCCAGATCGTTGACCTGGTTGGGACCGGTATGGAGCACCATCTCCAGATAGTAGGCGGTGTTTCGGCTCCAGTTGCCGGGAGCGGGCCGCCACAGGGCGTCCCACAGATCATCGTAATACTGCTGGTAGTTCTGACTGTGGAAGTCAGGCTGGAAGTAAAACGGCGGCTTCCAGCTCTGGGTCTGCCGATTGAGGGTGCCGGTGTAGCTGGTACCGTTGAGGGTGAGGGTAACGGTCTGGCCTTCGGCGGCATTCCAGCTTTCATCCAGATTGAAACAGAGCTGGAGACTCTTTTCATCCAGCCAGAAGCCGGTTTCGCTGTTCTCGTGGAATCCGGCGGAGGCGCCGCCGGCGCGGGTGAGGACTACCTGGCCCCACTCCGCCGGTGCTTCCGGCAGGGTGCCGTCCCCGCCGCTCAGGATATGGTGGATGCGGGCGGCCAGGGTGGCAGCCTCGCCGATGGTGACGGAGCGGCTGGGGGAGAAGTTTCCGTTGCCGGTACCGTTGAGCAGGCCGGTGACGTAGCACAGACCGGCGGCGTCGGTATACCAGCTGCCGCTGGCCACGTCTGCGAAGGAGGCGGGCTCCCGCACAGCGGGGAAGGAGTCCTTCACGCCGGTTTGGGCGGCCAGGGCAGGCGTTACAAGCAGAGAACCGGTCACGAGCAGGGAGAGCAGTCGTTTCATAGCGCTTACCTCCGTTTCACGGTGGGACGCAACGTCCCGGGGCTTGTTCCAATCAGATACCGAAGTTGGCCAGCAGGGGAGGGAACCCCAGCACCAGGCTTACCACAAAGCCCACGGCGCAGAGTACCGCCAGAATGGCCATGGACACTTTCCGGGAATAGGTGCTGTCCGGATGGCGGGCCATATAGAGGGAAATGGCGAAGATGCCGGCAATGCCGGGGCAGGCGAAGAGGGGGGCGATGCCGGTGAGATAGTTTCCCTGGTTGAAGAAGGGGTAGATGTTGAGGATCACAAAGCCCACCATATAGACAATGCCCACCCAGGCCATAATACGCTTGACCGGGGAGGCGGGAACGTAGGGTTCCCGCTCCTCCCGGTTGGTGTTGTTGTCGGGCCGGTCAGTCATGGTTCTGCTCCTTCAGCAGGTCACGGATCTCGGTGAGCAGCTGCTCCTGGGTGGTGAGCACGGGCTCTGCCGGAGCGGTCTCGGCGGCCTCCTCCTTTTTGCGGTGGAAGCGGTTGATGCCCTTCACCAGGCAGAAGATGACAAAGGCCATGATGAGGAAGTTGACCACCGCCTGGATAAAGCTGCCGAAGGCGATGGTGGCGCCTCCCAGCTGGAAGGTGAGGGCGGCGAAGGTGGACTCGCCGATGAACAGGCCCACGAAGGGCATCAGAATGTCGTTGGTCAGGGAATCCACGATGGTCTTGAAGGCGCCGCCGATGATAACGCCGACGGCCAGATCCATCACGTTGCCCCGGGCAATAAACTTGCGGAACTCGGCCATAAAGCCTTTGGTTTTCTCTTTTGCGGACATTTGGTACTCCTTTATTCTGTGCGGGCGGCCACAAGGGCCGCCCCTACGTTCATTAGTGCTTGGGCACCAGCACTTCCTTGCCGCCCATGTAGGGGCGCAGGACCTCGGGAATCTTCACGCTGCCGTCGGCCTGGAGGTTGTTCTCCAGGAAGGCGATGAGCATACGGGGAGGAGCCACCACGGTGTTGTTCAGGGTGTGGGGCAGGTAGGTGCCCTTCTCGCCCTTGACGCGCATCTTCAGGCGGCGGGCCTGGGCGTCGCCCAGGTTGGAGCAGGAGCAAACCTCGAAGTACTTCTGCTGACGGGGAGACCAGGCCTCGATATCGCAGGACTTGACCTTCAGGTCGGCCAGGTCGCCGGAGCAGCACTCCAGCTGACGGACGGGGATGTCCAGGGAGCGGAAGAGCTCCACAGAGTAGCGCCACATCTGCTCGTACCACTTCATGGAGTCCTCGGGCTTACAGACAACCACCATCTCCTGCTTCTCGAACTGATGGATGCGGTACACGCCCCGCTCCTCGATGCCGTGAGCGCCCTTCTCCTTGCGGAAGCAGGGGGAGTAGGAGGTGAGGGTCTGGGGCAGCTTCTCCTCGGGGATGATCTGGTCGATGAACTTGCCGATCATGGAGTGCTCGGAGGTGCCGATCAGATACAGGTCCTCGCCCTCGATCTTGTACATCATGGCGTCCATCTCGGTCTGGGACATAACGCCCTCCACCACGTTGCCGTGGATCATGAAGGGGGGCACGCAGAAGGTGAAGCCCTTGTCAATCATAAAGTCACGGGCGTAGGCCAGCACCGCCTCGTGGAGGCGGGCAATGTCGCCCATCAGGTAATAGAAGCCGTTGCCGGACACCCGGCCGGCGGCGTCCATGTCGATGCCGTCGAAGGATTCCATAATCTGAGTGTGGTAGGGGATCTCATAGTCGGGGGTGACGGGCTCGCCGAAGCGCTGAACCTCCACGTTGCAGGAGTCGTCGGGGCCGATGGGCACAGAGGGGTCGATGATGTTGGGGATGACCAGCATGATCTTACGGATCTCCTCGGCCAGCTCGGTCTCCCGGTTCTCCAGGAAAGCCAGACGGTCGGCGTCCGCCTTGACCTCGGCCTTCAGCGCTTCGGCCTCGGCCAGCTTGGAGGGGTCCTTCTTGGACTGGCCCATCAGCACGCCTACCTGCTTGCTCTTGGCGTTGCGGGCGGTACGCAGGTCCTGGGCCTCCTGGATGGTCTTGCGGTTCTCAGCGTCCAGGGCGATAACCTGGTCCACCAGGGGCAGCTTTTCGTCCTGGAACTTCTTCTTGATGTTTTCCTTAACGATCTCGGGGTTCTCACGAACAAACTTGATATCCAGCATGGTGTGATACAACCTTTCTGATAATTGATAGGGAAGAGGGGGCAGGGGGCTTTCTGCCGCCTGCTGTTTCACGTGAAACAATACCCCTTAATAAAGGGCCTCGTAGATCTCCTGATAGCGGTCGTAGGGGGAGAAGCGGTCGTTGTCGGTGATGCTCTCCTTGGGCAGGTACTCCGGCAGCTCTTCGCCCATATCCTCAATGAGGGTGCGGGCCTGGGTGTAGCGGCCCCGCACATAGGCTTCGTTGATCTGCCAGAACCAGTCCATGGCCTGGGTGCTCTTGGTCAGCTCCTCGTTCTCCTGCTCCAGTTCCTCCAGACGGTCCTCCTGATCCCGGATGGTCTGCTGGTTTTCGGAGACGGCGGATTGCAGATCTTCCACCTGTTTGGTCAGGGTCTCATTCTGGGCAATGGTATTTTGCAGGGACTGGGTGGCGGAGTTGGAGGTCTCCTGTAGGTTGTCGATGGCCTCCTGATTGGCCCGACGCTGCATGAGGAAGGACATGAGCAGCAGCAAAAAGGCTGCTGCGAACAGGATCATCAGATAGAAGAGCACCGGGTTGCGCTTGGTTGGCTTTTCATGCTCGGCCTCATGCTGGAGGCGGCTGCGCTCCTGCTTCTCGGGATCGGGTTTGCTCAAAGGTCGGCACCTCCCTGATTGGAGGAGGGCAGCTGTTCCAGCAGGTCCAGCAGCGTATTCAGATCCTCCGGATTATAGTATTCCAGTTCTATTTTACCCTTTTTCTTACCGCTGATAATGTTGACTTTGCGGCCAAACCGGGCGGCCAGGGATTTTTCCGCCGCCCGCAGGTAGATGGACAGGTCGGGGCCGGGCGGGGGAGAGGGGGGCTCCTTTTCGCCGGCTGCCAGCCGCTTGGCCAGGGCCTCGGTCTGCCGGACGCTGAGATCCTCGGCAATGACCTTTTGGGCCAGCTTCTTTTGCAGCTCGCCGGTGGGGGCGGCCAGAATGGCCCGGGCGTGTCCGGCGGACAGCTTGCCCTCCTCCAGCAGCTGGTGGACGGGGTCGGGGAGGGCCAGCAGCCGCAGGGCGTTGGCTACCGCCGGGCGGGATTTGCCCACCCGCTGGGCCACCTCCTCCTGGGTGAGGCCGTACTCGTCCATCAGGACTTTGTAGCCGTTGGCCTCTTCCACCGGGTTCAGGTCCTCCCGCTGGAGGTTTTCAATGAGGCCCAATTCCATGACCTTCCGGTCGTCGGCCTCGATGATGACGGCGGGAATTTCGGTGAGGCCCGCCAGCTTAGCGGCCCGCCACCGGCGCTCCCCGGCGATGATCTGATAGTAGCCGGAGGCCAGCCGCCGCACAGTCAGGGGCTGAATGACCCCGTGGGTGCGGATGGAGTCGGCCAGGTCCTGGAGGGATTCCTCGTCGAACCGCTTCCGGGGCTGTTTCAGGCCAGGTTCCACTTGGGAGATGGGGAGGGAGAGGGAACCACCCTCCTGGGACTGGAGGGCGGCGTCGCCCAGCAGCGCGCCCAGGCCTCTGCCCAGGCCGCGTTCCAATGCCATAGTCATTCGCTCCTTTCTTCCCGGGTAATGGCAAATTGGTTGTGTTCCAGCAGCTCGGCCGCCAGGGCTCCATAGGCCTCAGCCCCCCGGGAATAGGGGTCATAGGCCTGCACCGGCTTGCCAAAACTGGGGGCCTCGGACAGACGGACGTTGCGGGGGATTACCGTGGCGTACACCTGACCAGGGAAGTGGCGCTTGACCTCCTCCGCCACCTGCATGGACAGATTGGTCCGCCCGTCGTACATGGTGAGGATGACTCCTTCCAGTCCAATTCTGGGGTTGAGGGACCGCTTGACGATGCGGATGGTAGAGAGCAGGTCGCTCAGTCCTTCCAGTGCGTAATATTCGCACTGTACCGGCACCAGCACGGAATCGGCGGCGCACAGGGCGTTGAGGGTGAGCAGCTCCAGAGAGGGGGGACAGTCAATGAAGATATAGTCATAGTCTGACTCCAGGGTATCCAGGGCGTTTTTCAGCAGATACTCCCGGTGGTCGGCGGTGATCATCTCCACCGTGGCGCCTGCCAGAGACTTGTTGGCGGGGATCACATCCACATAGGGAGTGGACACCACGGCCTTGTGTACGTCGGCGCCGTTGAGAAGCACATCGTAGATGTTGGGGGAGATGGTCTTGTCCACACCGAAACCGGAGGTGGTATTTGCCTGGGGGTCAAAGTCGCAGACCAGCACCCGCTGGTCCAGCTTTTTCAGGGCGGCGGCCAGGTTGACGCAGGTGGTGGTTTTGCCCACCCCGCCCTTCTGATTTACAATAGCGATGGTTTTTGCCATAGCGCACCTGCCTTTTTCTTGTAAAGGTTCAGGCTCTATTATATCCCCTTGCCTGACGCAATTCAACAGCAAAAGAAAAAGAATGGTTGTTCCTTAAGTTGTTTCACGTGAAACACAGCTTAATTGTCAAACAGAAAAAGGAGTGTTTCACTGTTTCACGTGAAACACTCCAAAAGAGAGGGAAGGCTATGATTTGGGAATGGTAATGGTCAGCTGGATGGAGTCCGCCGTCTCCTGGCGTTTGCAGTTGGCGTTCACCCCGGCGCTTTTCATGATGGACAGCCCACGGGTAACGGTGTTGAGGAAGAGCCGCACATCCTTAATAATAAAGGCGGGCTTCTTTCGGGCGGGCTTGTCCGGGGCGGGGTGGAGCAGCTCCTCCACATATTGCTCGGTCTTGGCCACCGTCAGGCCCTCCTCCGCCACATAGCGGGCGGCGGCCTCCTGGGCGGCGGGGTCGTCCAGTTTCAGGAGGGCCCGGGCGTGGCGCTCGGTGCAGCCGTGCTCCCGGAGGACCGACAGGGCGGCAGGGGGGAGCCGCAGCAGCCGCAGCTTGTTGGCCACGGCGGACTGGGACTTGCCCACCCGTTTGGCGGCCTCCTCCTGGGAGAGCCGGTAGGTCTGAATGAGAGAGGACAGAGCGGCGGCCTCCTCCACAAAATCCAGGTCCCGGCGCTGCAAATTTTCCACCAGGGCCAGCAGGGAGGACTCCTGCCCATCCACACTGACAATGATGCAGGGCACCTCGGTGAGCCCCGCCAGCTTGGAGGCCCGCAGACGGCGTTCTCCCGACACCAGCTCCAGCCCGGTGCTTGTCCGGCGCACCGACAGGGGCTGGAGCACCCCGTGCTCCTTAATGCTGGCCGCCAATTCCTCCAGCCCGTCCTGGGCAAAGACCTTTCTGGGCTGGGCCGGATTGGGGGAAATGGCGGAAATGGGCATAAACTGGACCCGGTTGCTTTCAAACAGGCCCTTTCGACGTAGCAGCGGCATAAAAGCGCCTCCTTCGCGGTGGTAAGTAGTTGGTCTGACTATAGATTACCATATTTTTCCGCAAAAGAGGCCTAAGGGTGTCGAATAGGAAATATTTTCCATTTACCGGTCCTTCTGGTCCAGAGCCTGGGCCAGGTGGCGGAGAAAGATCAGATTGCTGGGCCGCTGGGGCGGCAGGCCGCCCATCAGGTCGATGTAAGCCGGGCGGGCGGCGGCGTGGAGCTTGTCCACCATGGAGCGGATGTTCTTTTCCACGCTGCCGTAACAGGTGCGCTGACCGGCAATGGTGGGGGCGTAAGCCTCCTTCAGCAGGGCGTTGGGGTGCTGATGGAGGACCACGGCGGCCCGTGCCGCCGCCTCCATGCCCAGGCCGGAGGCTCCCATGGAGGACAGCAGTTCCAGAGCCTGACGCTCCAGAGGCGCGCCGCAGAGGAACTGGAGCAGTTCCGGCAGGGCCTGGACATTCACTGGCTTGACCAGATAGTAGCTGGCGCCCAGGGAGAGGGCGCACCCCACCACTCCCTGGTGGGAGATCTGGGAGGTGACCACCACCACAGGGCCATCCCGCCGCCGGCCCATGGCCCGCAGCACCCCCAGCCCGTCCAGGTTGGGCATGACCAGGTCCAGCAGCACCGCGTCGGGCTGCAGCAGGTCTATGAGGGCCAGGCACTCCAGCCCGTCGGCGGCCACACCGCACAGGGAGAGCCCAGGCAGCCGGGGCAGGGCTTCGCTCAGCAGCCGCCGGGCGGCGGGGTCATCCTCCGCCACCAGCACCCGAATGTGGGCAGCCATGCCCTATTCCTCCGGGCCCATGGCCTCTGCCGCCTCCAGGGCCAGCAGAAGCATATGGGCGGCCAGTTCCCGGTCCAGCGGAGAGGTCTGGCGTAGATGGCGCTCCAGCCGATCCACCGCCGGGTCCTCCGGCGGAGTGCCGTGGGCCAGGAAGTCCAGTCCTACTCCCAGCACCTGGCTCATTTCGACAAAAATAGACATAGACATACACTTTTTACCCTGCTCAATGTCGCTGACGTACTGAGCTGTAATGCCAAGCCGCTCGGCCAGCTGTTCCCGGCTCATGCCCAGCTGGGCGCGGGAGTTCCACACCCGTGTGCCCACTTCACCCAGCCACCGCTTTTTCTCTTGTTTTTCCACAGCAGCCACCCCGCATATCTGAGGATATCCCAACTATAGATATAGGGTGTCACAACTCAGTATTTTTACAAGAAACTATCGTTTTAAATCAAATAATTATAGTTGAAAGAATGAATAAAAAACGCAGCAGCCGGGACAAAGCCGGGCTGCTGCGTGGGGATGCGAAAAAGGGCCTCAGGCTGCGGGGGAGGCGGAAGGCTCCGCCGCGGGGGATTCGGTCTCAGGAGCGGGGCTCTCGGTCTCCGCCGAGGGGCTGGCAGAGGCGGCGGCCTCGGCCTCGGCCTGCTGCTCCTCCTGCCACTCCAGGACCATGTTCATCATGAAGTCGTAGAAGGCCTTGGGGTCCAGGTTGTCATAGGCCTCGGTGGTCTCCACCTTGGCGTCCGCCGTCCACTGGTCCAGCAGCTGGTTCATGGCATAGTCGGTGTAGGCGGTGCGGGTCTCCTCATTGTCGGCGTCCTGCCGCAGCAGGATGTGGTAGCCGTAGTCGGTCTCCACGGGCTGGCTGATCTGGCCCACCTCCAGATCGGTACCGGCGGTGACGAACTCGGTGACCAGGGAGCCGCTGCCGTCCACCATGGCGCCGGTGGACAGGAAGGTGTAGCCCTCAGGCTTATACAGCTCGCCGGTGGTCTCGTCCCGGCCGTCGTCGCTCTGCTCGTTCATAGCGGTGTCGAAGGCGGCAGCGGGATCGGCAGCAGCGGTGATCTCAGCATACAGGGCGTCGGCCTCCGCCTTGGTGGCCGCCTTCTCCTCATCGGTGGGATCGGAGCCGTCGTCGTGCTGGGGGAAGGCCAGCAGGATGTGCTTGCAGCTGTAAATGCCCTCGGAATCGATCATGTTCCGGATGTCATCATCGGTGGGGTCCAGCTCGCCGGACTCCTTCAGGGACTCCTCCAGACCGGTCACCAGGTAGTAGGCGTCGTTCAGGCCCAGGTAGCCCTCCCGGCTGATGCACTGCTGGTCCAGCCACTCCTGGGTGGTCAGGCCGTAGTAGGCCTCATACATGGCGCCCATCTGGTCCAGCTGCTCCTCAGCCTCGGCCCGCTGATCCTCGGTGACCACGATGCCCGCCTCGTCGGCATGGTTGGCAACGGCGGCGTACAGCTTGCTGATCTCCAGGGCCTGCTCCTTCAGGTAGTCGGCGGTGGGCTGGCCCTCGATCTCCTCCTCCCAGGCCTCGTCGTCGGCCAGATAGCCGGCGCTCTTGGCGGTGGAGATGCTGGTCAGCAGCCAGTACAGGTACTGGTCAGCGGTGACCTCCCGGCCGTCCACGGTGAAGAGCACGGTGTCCCGGCTCAGGCCGGTGGCCTGATAGGCGATATCATCGGCGGCGGGGGTGGGCTGGGGCTCCGCTGCGCCACATCCGGCCATAGCCCCGGCCAGAAGCGCGCCGCACAGTCCGGCGCACAAGAGTTTCTTCCAATTCATATCTCGTTCCTCCTTGTGATTGCCGGACTGTTCCGGCGAAACAGCACTAGTGTACACCTTTTTTTCTCTACAGGCAAGAAAACCGGGGCGGCGTTCATCGAAAATTCACAAACGCCGCCCCGGTACAGGGGGTATAGATCTATCGGTGTTCTGCCCCTACGCCCGCAGGAAGCCCTTGCCGAAAATCTCGCTGGAGTTGGCCACGATCATAAAGGCGTGGGGGTCCACCTGCTTCAGATAGCGGCGCAGGGTGACCGCCTGCCTGCGGGAGAGAACGGTGAGCACCACATGGTGGACGTCGTGGGTGTAGGCTCCCTGAGCGGTCCAGATGGTGGCGCCCCGCACCAGGGTGTGGGTGACGTAGTCACAGACGTGTTCCGGGTCGGAGGTGATGACAAAGAAGGCCTTCCGGCGGTTGAGGGACTCAATGGCCGAGTCCACCAGCACCGACTTGAGGGCCAGACCCAGCAGGGAACACAGGCCCGCTGTGGCGTCAAAGACGAAGAGGGCGGCAGCGGCAATGGCCACGTCCGAGATGAGCAGGGCGGTGCCCACGTCCAGACCGGTGTACTTCTTCAAAATCATGGCGGCGATGTCGGTGCCGCCGGAGGAGGCGTCGATGTTGAACAGGATGGCGGCCCCCAGGGCGGGCAGGATCACCGCGAAGAAGAGCTCCAGCATCAGCTGATCGGTGAGGGGGGCGGTGAGGGGCCACACCCAGGAGAACACCTGGATCAGGCCCGCCGACAGCAGGGAGCAGTACACCGTCCGGAACCCGAAGCTCTTGTCCAGCATAATAAAGCCCAGGATCAGGAAGAGCACATTAATAATGGTGTTGTAGGAGGAGGCCGACAGCACGGGCAGCACCTTGCCCAGCAGGATGGACAGGCCGGACACCCCTCCCATGGAGAAGTTGTTGGGGAATTTGAAGCAGTAGACGCCCACGGAGATCATGACCGTGGCCACGTTCATCCAGAAAAATTCCTTCCAGAATCGCTTTTTGTCCGATATCATGTCCATCTCTCCTTTTCGTCAGGGGGGAGTCCTGTCATCGGGCGGCCTGGACGGCGCTCCACACGTCATATCCGCTGCTGGCGGGGATGGTGCCCACCCGCCACAGGGATACCCCGGTGATGCCGAACATTTTGGCCAGCTGGAGCTTGTCCGCCACGCTGCGGGCGTCCTCATACCACACTTTGTAGCGCTCCCCCTCTTCATTGGTGTAGATGGCGTAGGGATTGCGGTACTTGTCGCTGTAGGTTACCACCGTGTCCGGCTGGGCCAGCCGGGCGGCCAGGGTGGAGGCGCCGGGGTGGTAGATGGTGGTGTCCAGGAGTTTTCCGTCCTTGTCAATGTGGAACCCGGCGGTGCCGAAGGAGATGGCCAGGGTGATCTTGCTCACATCCTGGACGCCGGCATCCGGATCGGTGATATCCCGCAGGGCCTCGTACACGCTGGCGATGGGGGTGACGGGGGAGTCGGTGTTGCCGGTGCCCACATAGGACTCCGGGATGGAGGTCCACTGGTAGTCGTGGGCCATGAGGATCACCTTGTCGCACACCTCACCCAGGCCCCGGTAGTCAAAGCCGGTGTACCAGGTGTCGGGCTGGACGCACACATACAGGGTCTTGCTGTCGGGCAGAGCGGCCCGCAGCTCCTGCATGAAGGTGACATAATTCTTCTTTATGGTATCCCCCTTCAGCCCCTCGAAGTCGATGGTCAGGCCGGCGTAGTCTCCGGCGGCGGCCACCAGGGCGTCAATGGCCTGGGCCCGGGCGTTGGAGTTGTTGACCACAGCGGCCACGGTGGAGGTGGTGGAGCCGTCGGCCAGGGTCACCGAGTCGGTGGCAGAGCCAAAGACACACAGGTTGTAGTCTACCCCGTGGCTGGTAAAGTAGTCGGTGGCGGGGGTGGGATCGGAGGGTTTCACCCAGTCGTTGCCGTTTGCGCTGGTGGAGTTGAGGGTGGGGCCGTTTTCGCCGTACTCCAGCCGGGCCCAGCCCACGCTGACGGCGTCCATATCGGCGGTCAGGTTGATCTGGGAGTAAGAGGAGAAGGCGTAGAAGCCGTGGAGCCAGTCCACCTTGGAGATGTACCGCTCATATACCCGCACCAGCATGGTGGCGGCCTCCTCCCGGGTGGCCGAGTGGGAGGGCAGGAACTTGAGCTGACCGTTGGGGCCGGCCACCCCCTTGATCATGCCGATGTCATAGGCAATGGCGATGTAGCCCGCGTTGCTCTTCACATCGTCAAAGGGGAGGGACAGGGAGGACAGATCCTGGGCCAGGGTGTCGTACCCCAGGGCCCGGACCAGCATCACCGCCATCTCCTCCCGGCTGATGAGATCCAGGGGCCGGAAGGCGCCGTTGGGGTCCATCACGTCGTGGGCCCGGGCGGTCTCCACCGCGGAGTAGTACCACTCCTTGGTGCCGCAGTCTATGTAGGAGGGGGAGGACGGGGAGATCATGTCCCAGTCAAACATCCGGCACAGGACGGTGACAAATTCCGCCCGGGTGATGTCGTCGCCGATGCCGAACCGGCCGTCGGGGTAGCCCTCCATCAGGCCGTAATCCCGGGCCTTGTCGATGTCGGCCTGGGCCCAGTGGCCGCCGGTGTCGGAAAAAGCCCGGGCGGCGGGGGAGAGGGGTGCGGCGCAAAGCAGTAAAACGGCGGTGAGAGCCGCCGCACAGATCCGGCGCTTCATGAAAAAAAGACCTCCTTTATCATGGGTAAAACAGGAAATTGGGTCTGACATCTATTATTTTAACAAAGGAGCAGGCAAAGTACAACGAAAAACGGAGGGCCTCCCGGGCGGGAGGCAGAAAAAACCCTGTATAAATCAGACAAAATGAATAAAAAGGGGTGACGAGAACGCTGTTTTTTGATAGAATATGGTCAGTTGCAGAGGGATGCAGAATTCGATACAATAAAAATGAATTTTTTGTTAAGGAGACGGCGATATGAAATTGCTGGAAGATCGCATCCGCACCGACGGCATCATTCGGGAAGGCGGCGTGCTGAAGGTGGACAGCTTCCTCAATCATCAGATGGATGTCAAGCTGTTTCAGGAAATGGGTAAGGAATTTTTGCGTTTGTACAAGGACTGCGGGGTTACCAAGATTTTGACCATCGAGGCATCGGGGATCGGGATCGCGTGTGTGGCCGCGCAGTTTTTTGATTGTCCGGTGATCTTCGCCAAGAAGAACAAGACCAAGAACATCGCCGGCGACGTGTACACCTCCAAGGTGGAGTCCTTCACCCACGGCAAGGTGTACGATATCATTGTGGCCAAGCAGTTCCTGCTGCCCGAGGATCGGGTGCTCATCATTGACGACTTTCTGGCCAACGGCTCTGCCCTCCAGGGCCTCATCAAGCTGGTGCGGGACGCCGGGGCTGCCCTGGTGGGCGCCGGTATCGCCGTGGAGAAGGCCTTCCAGCCCGGCGGCGACCTGATCCGCGGCATGGGCGTGCGGGTGGAATCTCTGGCTCGTATTAAGAGTATGAGTGTAGAGGACGGCGTGGAGTTCTGCTAAACATCCGCCGTATGGGGTGCGCTGTGGCCCCTTTGTGTGTTCAGACCAGCCTGTGGGGAAGCAGGCTGTTTTGAAAGAAAGAATGGAAGATTTTGTGGATCAAAGGAGGAAACTTGGACATGAAGAAGAGAAAACTGCTTGCACTGCTCCTGGCCGGCGCCATGATGGTGGGCCTGGCTGCCTGCGGCGGCGGTGGGGACAGCGAGACCCCCGCTGGCGGCGAGACCACTTCCGGCAGCACCGAGACCCCCTCTGGTGAGGGCAAGACCGTCAAGGTGGGCCTGATCTGTATCGGCGACGAGAACGACCAGGGCTACACCTACAACTTCATCCGCGGCAAGGAAGCCGTCACCGAGAAGCTGGCCGCCAAGGGCATTACCGTGGACTGGCAGGTCAAGTGGAACATCGGCGAGGACTCCTCCTGTGAGGACGCCAACATCGAGCTGGCCGAGGCCGGCTGCGACCTGATCATCAACAACTCCTACGGCTTTGAGCCCTTCATGCTGAAGGTGGCTCCCGACTACCCCGAGATCGAGTTCATCGCCTGCACCAACCAGGCTTCCTGGAACGACGGCCTGGACAACACCCACAACGCCTTCGCCAACATCTATGAGGGCCGCTACCTGGCCGGCGTGGTGGCCGGCATGAAGCTCCAGGAGATGATCGACAACGGCGAGATCACCGCCGACCAGGCCGTCATCGGCTATGTGGGCGCCTACTCCTTCGCCGAAGTGATCTCCGGCTTTACCGCCTACTACCTGGGCGCCAAGAGCGTGTGCCCCAGCGTGACCATGAAGGTCCAGTTCGTGGGCTCCTGGTCTGACGCCTCTGAGGAGGGCAACGCCGCCCAGGCTCTGTGCGACGCCGGCTGCGTCATGATCTCCCAGCACTCCGACAACACCACCCCCGCCACCGCCGCTCAGAACAACGGCGCTTTCCACACCGGCTACAACAACGACATGATCTCCGTGGCTCCCGATTCCTCCCTCATCGGTACCCGCATCGACTGGTCCGTGTACTTTGAGTACGCCATCGAGGCCGTGGCCAACGGCGAGGAGTTCGACCAGGATTGGTGCCACGGCATGGACGAGGGCGCTGTGGTTATGACCGAGCTGAACACCGACATCGCTGCCGAGGGCACCGCTGAGAAGCTGGCCGAGGTGGAGGAGCAGATCCGCTCCGGCGAGCTGCAGGTGTTCGACACCTCCACCTTCACCGTGGAAGGCCAGCCCCTCACCACCTGCATGGCCCTGGATACCGACGGCGACTTCGTGGCCGATGACCAGGAGGCCGTGTTTGACGGCGCTTTCCATGAGTCCTACTTCCAGTCTGCGCCTTACTTCACCGTGCAGATCGACGGCATCGAGTGGCTCAACTCCGCCTATTGATGACCTTAACCCAAAAGAGGGCTGCACACGCAGCCCTCTTTTCTGTCCTTTCCCGGGAAATCCCGTAAAGCACCCACCCACGTCTCATCACAGGAAGGATGACAGCCTTGGAACCTGTCCACGCAATTGAACTCAGGCACATCACCAAACGCTTCGGCAAGGTGGTGGCCAACGACAGTATTGACCTGACCATCAACCGGGGGGAGATCCTCTCCCTGCTGGGGGAGAACGGCAGCGGCAAGACCACGCTGATGAATATGCTCTCCGGCATCTACCTCCCCGATGAGGGAGAGATTCTGGCCGACGGCAAGCCGGTGACCATCCGCTCTCCCAAGGACGCCTTTGCCCACGGCATCGGCATGATCCACCAGCACTACAAGCTGGTGGAGGTGTTTACCGCCGCCGAGAACATCGCCCTGGGCCTGAAGGGGAAGGAGCACGACCGCAAGGCGGTGGCCGCCCAGGTCCAGGCCATCAGCGACAAGTACGGCTTCGGCATCGACCCCAACAAGAAGGTCTATGATATGTCGGTGTCCGAGAAGCAGACGGTGGAGATTGTCAAGGTGCTCTACCGGGGGGCGGAGATCCTCATCCTGGACGAGCCTACCGCCGTCCTTACCCCCCAGGAGACCGAGCGGCTCTTCAATATCCTCCGGGCCATGAAGGCCGACGGCAAAGCCATCGTCATCATCACCCATAAGCTCCACGAGGTGATGGCCCTGTCCGACAAGGTGGCGGTCCTCCGCAAGGGCAAGTACATCGGCACCGTCAACACCTGCGACACCAACCCCCAGAAGCTCACCGAGATGATGGTGGGCCACGCCGTCACCCTGAACATCGACCGGCCCCAGGCCAAGTACAAGGACCTGCGGCTGGAGGTGAAGGGCCTCAACTGCCGCAACGGCGAGGGCCTGCCGGTGCTGAAGGACATCTCCTTCCAGGCCTTCGGCGGCGAGATCCTGGGCATCGCCGGTATCGCCGGTTCCGGCCAGAAGGAGCTGCTGGAGGCCATTGCCGGCCTGCAGAAGGCGGACTCCGGCCACATCTTCTACTATCCGCCCCACCCTGAAAGCGACATCGCCGGCCACCATGTGCCGGTGGACAAGGCGGGGGAGGAGCTGGTGGGCAAGACCCCCGGCCAGATCCGCAAGGTAGGCGTCTCCCTGGCCTTCGTGCCCGAGGACCGGCTGGGCATGGGCCTGGTGGGGGGCATGGGCATGGTGGACAACATGATGCTCAAGACCTACAAGGACACCCCCGGCCCCCTGGTGGACCGAAAGACCCCCAAGGCTCTGGCTGAAAAGCTCATTGACGAGCTGGAGATCGTCACCCCCGGAGTGGCCACCCCGGTGCGCCGTCTGTCCGGCGGCAACGTGCAGAAGGTGCTGGTGGGCCGTGAGATCGCCTCCACCCCCACCGTGCTCATGACCGCCTATCCCGTCCGGGGCCTGGATATCAACTCCTCCTACACCATTTACCGGCTGCTCAACGAGCAGAAGATGAAGGAAGTGGCGGTGCTGCTGGTGGGCGAGGATCTGGACGTGCTGCTGGAGCTGTGCGACCGGATTCTGGTGCTGTGCGGCGGCCAGGTGTCCGGCATTGTGGACGGACCCACCGCCACCAAGGAGCAGGTAGGCCTGCTCATGACCCATGTGGGCGGCGGAAAGGAGGGAGAGAGCCGTGCATGAATCCAATACACCCCTGATCCGTCTGGCCAAGCGGGATGGAATGCCCAAGGGCCAGGTGTGGGCCATCCGCGGGGCCTCCTTCCTGGCGGCCATCCTCATCAGCGCCCTTATCTTCCTGCTGATGGGCCACAACCCCTTCGGGGCCTTCGGCACCATGGTGGGGGGCTCCCTGGGCAAGCCCACCGCCATCCGCCAGACCGTGAAGATTGCCGTGCCCCTGCTGGGCACCGCACTGGCCATCGCCCCCTGCTTCAAGATGCGCTTCTGGAACATCGGCGCCGAGGGCCAGATCACCGCCGGCGCCGTGGGCGCCTCCTACTTCGCCCTGTTCTGGGCGGATAAGCTGCCCGGTCCCGCCCTGCTGGTGGTCATGGCCGTGGCCGGCGCCATCTGCGGCGGCCTGTGGGCCCTGGTGCCCGCCTTCTTCAAGGCCAAGTGGGGCACCAACGAGACCCTGTTCACCCTGATGATGAACTATATCATGATCGGCGTGGTGAAATGGCTCCAGGGCGGCCCCTGGGAGGGCCGTCCCGGCTCCCAGATCATTCCCCAGTTCGACTCCGCCGCCGTGCTGCCCAAGGTGCTGGGGGTCCACTGCGGCTGGATCATCGTCCTCATCCTGACGGTGGCCATGTTCTTCTACATGAAGTACACCAAGCAGGGCTATGAGATCGCCGTCATCGGCGAGAGCGAGAACACCGCCCGGTACGCCGGTATGAACGTGGGCAAGATCATCATGCGGACCATGTTCCTCTCCGGCGCCATCGCCGGTCTGGTGGGCTTCATCGTCTGCTCCGGCGCCGACAACACCCTGTACTCCGGCGTGGCCGCCAACGTGGGCTTTACCGCCATCACCGTGGCCTGGCTGGCCCAGCTCAATCCCTTCGCCATGGTGGGCATCTCGGTGCTGCTGGCGGTGCTGGACAAGGGCGCCGACACCCTTCAGACCCAGCTCTCCGTGCCCGCCTCCATCTCGGACATCATCACCGGCATCTTCCTGTTCTGTATGCTGGGCTGTGAGTTCTTCATCAACTACCGCCTCATCTTCCGGGGCAGCCATAAGGAGGTGGCCTGATTATGGGTATTAACAGCAATGCGGTCCTGCTCCTGATCATGGCCGCCGTTCTCAACGGCGTGCCCCTGCTCTACGGTACCCTGGGTGAGATCCTGTCGGAAAAGGCGGGCAACCTGAACCTGGGCGTGGAGGGCATGATGTTCATGGGCGGAGCCATGGGCCTGGGCGCTGCCTTTTACTTCGAGGGGGCCGGCGGCACCAGCGGCGTGCTGGCCGTCATCCTGGCTCTGTTCTTCGCCTTCCTGGGGGGCGCCATCGGAGCCCTCATCTACTCCTTCCTCACCATCACCCTCCGGGCCAACCAGAACGTCACCGGTCTGGCCCTGGCCATCTTCGGTACCGGCGCGGGCCAGTTCATCGGCGAGTATATGCGGGTGACCTCCGGCGGCTATGTGGCGGTGAGCAACGACCTGAAGGCGGTTTTCCTCAATTCCCCCTTCCCGGCGGCCCTGCAGGAGCTGCCGGTGGTGGGACCCCTGCTCTTCGGTCACAGCATCTTCCTCTACCTGGGCATCGTGCTGACGGTGGGGATGCATCTGTTCCTCAACAAGAGCCGGGCGGGCCTGTCCCTGCGGGCGGTGGGCGAGTCCCCCGCCACCGCCGACGCCGCCGGCGTCAACGTCACCCGGTACAAATATCTGGCCACCGTCATCGGCGGCGGCATCTCGGCCATCGGCGGCATGGTGTACATCATGACCATCGCCAGCTGCGTGTGGAACCATGAGGCCCTGTCCGGCGAGGGCTGGCTGGCGGTTGCCCTGGTCATCTTCTGCCTGTGGCGGCCCCTCAACGCCATCTGGGGCTCCATCCTCTTCGGCGCGCTGATGATCCTGTACCAGCGGCTCCACCTGGGCTTCATCCCCGACGAGCTGTACAAGATCCTGCCCTATGTGGTCACCGTCATCGTGCTGATCTTTACCTCCCTGCGCAACAGCAAAGACAAGCAGCCCCCGAACTCCCTCGGTTTGCCTTACTTCCGGGAGGAGCGGTAACAAAATCAACAAGCGGCCCCGGCGCATTTGCGCCGGGGCCGCTCTTTTGTTTGGACTATTCCAGCAGGGATTCAAGATAGTCCCAATCCACCGGGCCATCCACCCGGCAGAGCACCGCAGAGATCTGGTCGCTGTTCACGTCCTGGACGGAGCACAGCTGGTCGGTGAGGTTCAGGAAGAGATATGCGTCCCCTGCGGCCACAAAGGCGCTCAGGTGGCTGCCCTCGCTGTCACTGACCGTCTGACCGGTGGCCAGCTTGGTCACCGGCAGAGCGGACAGGTAGTCCAGCAGGGTCCCACTGATCTGGGGGTCCATATCCCGCTGAGAATGGTAGCGGGTTCTCCCATCGATGGATACCGAGGATACCCTATAGTCCGGCCCGTAGGAGGCCAAAGCCACCTCTCCCAGGGTGCCGTAGCTGCCGCTCACCCCCACCAGGCCGGAGCACAGCACCAGAATCGCCATCATAAGGGCCAGCAGCTTGGTTCCCGAGGTGTGTTCCCCGGGGTTGACCACCCCCCGCAGCCGGTGGCGCAGGCTGGAGGCGGAGGCGGACAGGCAGGTGGACAGCCCCCGGTCGTCCCCGGCGGATTCCAGCAAGAGGGAGGCATATTCCCGGCGGGTCTGGTCCTCCGCGCCGTATACCACCATCTCGTCGCAGGACAGCTCCAGATCGGCGGAGGCCCTCCGGGCGGCCAGCCACATCAGGGGATTAAACCAGCACAGGGCCTTGCACAGGATGTAAAAACATTTGGTGTCCACGTCCCGGCGCTGGACGTGGCGCAGCTCGTGGCGGAAGATGAGCCGGTACTGGTCCAGGGTATAGGTCCGCTCCGGCAGCACCAGGCACATGGTGGAGTGAAACAGCCCGATGGTCAGGGGGGAGGTGGTGGCGGGGCTGGTGAGCAGGGGAATGTGCCGCTTCAGCAAGACCTGGCGCTGCTCCTCCCACCACAGATTGACCACGTCCGGCTCCTCCACCGGCCTGGCGTCCCTCAGAAGTGCCCGGCGGAACCGGAAGTGGGAGAACATATGCCACAGCACCACCGCCACAAAGCCCGCCGCCCACAGCCCCAGCAGCATGGGGACCACACCGGACGGCACACGCAGGACCACCAGGGGCGGCAGGTAGCTGTTCCGCCAGACCGTCAGGTTGTAATAGAGAAAGACGGGCAGCAGCCACAGGGTGGCGCAGGCCCGGGCGGAGATCTTCCGCCGCAGCAGGGGAAGCAGGAGCATCAGCGCTCCGAAATAGAAGGTGAGCAGTACCATCAGCTGGAGGGAGAACTCCGTCAGTACGGCGGCCCCCACCGCCGGACCGGCATAGATCAGGGTGATCAGCCACAGCACGGCTACCACAATAGGGAGGGACCAGGGGGTAAGCCAAATCACAGTGCTGCGTGCGTTGCTGTCCCGGCTGGTGCAGCCGGTGAGGGCCACCTGCTGTTCGTAGCTCCACTCCCGATGGAAGGCATAGGCGATGCCGCCGCCCAGCAGGACGGCCACAAACAGACGGTAGCCCCAGATGAGCACAAGGTTCACAGCCGTCCCTCCTCCAGCATCTTACGCAGTTCCTCTAAATCCTCACGGCTCACCCCGGCGTCCACCAGGGAGGTGGCCAGGGCGGCCACCGAGCCGCCGAAGAGCTGGTCCAGCACTCCACGGCTGGCCTGGGCCAGATAGGCCTTTCTGGTGATAATCGGTGTGTAGTAGTTTACCTTGCCCCGGCGCTCCAGCTTGAGAAAGCCCTTGTCGCACAGCCGGGTGAGGAAGGTGAGGATGGTGGTGGGGGCCAGGGGATGGGTCTTGGCCAGCGCCTCCTCGATCTCCGGCCGGGTCACCGGCGGCTCCCTGTCCCAGATGATCTGCATCAGCTCCAGCTCGCTGTCGGGCAGGCGGCGGATGTCCTGCTTCATGGTTTGCACCTCCTTCGTCTATTGTAGAAGTTCTTCTTATGTAGAAGATTATAGCGGGGAAACATGAGGCTGTCAAGGGTATCAAAAAGCCACCGGGCAACGCCCGGCGGCTTGGGGGAATCGCGGTTAATTGACGGGAATGGATTGCTCCAGAAGGTTCAAATGGTAAATCTGAGATACCTCTACGGGCTGCTCAAACTCCCAGGTGTTGTAGGCGCACATTACTTCTACGTCTTGTCCCACGTTGACATACTGACCCACAGAGGGTTGGGCGGCCACCGATGTGCCGTCTTTCAGGACGGCATAGAGCGTGTCGGAGCTGAAGCCGCCGGTATCGTTGCTGTCTATGGTGACTGTCATGGGAGAGACCGTCACCCGGGTCACCTGCCGTCCGGCCAGCTCGCCCGTCCAGGCCAGGGTGGTGGAGGGGTGGTAGGTCATTTTAAAGGAGATGTCCCAGGTTCCAGAGAGATCTATCCCCGGGCGGGTATAGTTGCCGTAAAAATACACTTCGTCCAGTTCGTTGGCTTCGCCGGCCTGAATGAGGGGGAACATCACATCCAGGCCCCCGTCCACCTGGGTGATTACCATGGGCAGCCAGTACTTCTCCTGGCCCGACTGGCTGTCGTCTTCAGGATAGATCCGGGAGAGAAAATAGCCCATGCTCACATCGTCGTGGGTGATTCCTGACGCATAGGCCACCCTGACATGGAAGCGGCCGTCGCTGGCAAAGCCCATGGAGGAGATGGTCACATCCTCCGTACCCTCCATGGCCATGGGGGTCTGGCCGGGGGCCAGCACTACCTGCCGGTCCGGCAGGATGGCCTGGGTATAGCCGCTCTCCTCGATGTGCAGGACTACCCTGTCCTGGTCGGACAGGGGCAGGCTGTCCAGCAGCTGATTGGTCACTCCGGCGCAGGAGGCGGAGGCCTCCAGATATCCGTTCCGGGCGGTCATGCCGTCCAGCGCCAGACGCATAACGCCGCCGGACTGCTTTTGGCCTGTGACGATCCCCACGTCACCCTGAATCTGGGGGTCATAATAGTTCAGATGGGCCACAAACAGAGCGGTGCGGCTTTCCGGATCGTACTCCACCAGCTCGCCGCCGATATCGCTGTCTGCCGTTGTCTTCAGAGTAAGCTGACGGTCCAGCCGGTCGCCAGTCACGTCCCGGACGGTAAAATAGACCTGACCCCGCACATCGTCGGCCAGGGCGCTGAGCACCTGGACCTCAATGCCCTGGTCTGTGCATAGGGCGCCGTGAATGGTCTGGGCAATCTGGGAAAAGGGGCCCTGCCTGGCGGAAATACTCTGCCAGATGCCGGTTCCCGCCGCCACGGCGGAAACCGCAAGGGCGGCGCACAGCGCCAGTGCCACCACCGCCCGGCGTCCAAACCGCCTTACCTGCTTCACTTCCGCTTCTCCTTTCGTCAGCGCCTCTAGCCGGTCCATGGCGGCCCGGCTGGGCTCCAGAGCGTCCATCTCCCGCTTATAGTCCGTGCCGAACATCTTCATCCGCCTCCATCCATTCCCGCAGCAGGCCCCTGGCCCGAAACAGCCGGGACTTGACGCCGCCCTGGCTCTTGCCCAAAATGGCGGCGATCTCCGCTACGCTTAGTTCCTCATAGTAATACAGGTGAACCACCGCCCGGTACTTGGGGGGCAGGGCCAACACCGCCTCCACCAGACCGCCCTGCTCCGGTCCGTCCGGCGCGGGCAGCGTGGGGGAGAGGGGCTCCTCCCGCCGCCGCCAGGGGGCCCGGAACCAGTCATTGGCGCAGTTGGCCGCCACCCGCAGCAGCCAGGCCCTGGCGTGCTCCCGGTCGGTAAACTCCGGCTTTGCCCTCAGCAGTCGGACAAAGACCTCCTGCATGATGTCCTCCGCGTCGGTCCGGCTGCCCGTCCGGGCATAGGCCAGCCGGAACACCGCCGGACCGTACTGCCGGGCCAGCCAGCCTGGCTCTCTCCATCCTTCGTCCATGTGAGCTGCCCTCCTTTCTGCCCTATACACGGTTTTGGCGGACAAACGGTTTCATTTCCCGGGACATTTTGTGGAGTAAACGCAAAAAAGCCGCCGGGCAACGCCCGGCGGCTTTTGTACAGTCAAATTTTTCTCGGCGTAAAGCGGACCTTCACCCGGCCGCCGCACACCATGCCCAGCTCGGCGGCGGCGTGAGACAGGTCGTACTCCACGACCTCCTCCTGTCCGCCGGACTGCCACAGCGCCAGGGCGTGGTTTTTGGCCTCATACTCCACGGCGCCGCCGCCGATGGTACCGGCGCAGCTGCCGTCGGGGCGTACCAGCATCCAGGTACCCACACCCCGGGGGGCGGAGCCGTGCTTCTCGATGATGGTGCACAGCACCCCGGACCCCTCCGGCGGCCTGACGGCGCCGGGGCCCCGCTGGGCGCGGACCTGAATCAGCTGGGCGGCAATGGCCACGGCGATCTCCGCCGGGGTCTGGCCCCCGATGGACAGGCCGATGGGGGAGTATACCCCGTCCAGCATTTCCTGGGAAAAGCCCTCCTCCCGGAGAGCCTTGTACACGGCGGCCACCTTGGTGCGGCTGCCGATCATGCCTACATAGGCGTACTGCCCCCGCAGCACCTGGGCCAGGCAGTCCTTGTCAAAGGCGTGACCCCGAGTGAGAATGGCGAAATAGTCGCTGTCCCGGCTGCCCAGCTGGTTGAGGGCCCGGTCAAAGGGCATACACAGCACCTGATGGGCCATGGGGAAGCGGCCAGTGTTGGCAAACTCCGGCCGGTCGTCAATGACGACCACCTCAAACTCCAGCCGGGCGGCCACATAGGCCAGCTCCAGGGAGACGTGGCCGCCGCCGCACAGAATCAGTCGTTCCACAGGCGCAATCTCCTTCCAAAGTACAAAATACCCTCCAGCACGCCGCCGCCGATGGCCCGGGCCTTGTCCGACACGGTGAAGCAGTGGCGCACCTCGCACCGGGGATCGATGTCACCGGACTTCATCCCGGCGGTCACCGGGATACCGGCGGGGAGCATCCCCCGGACGATGCCGGTGAGCTGGGCGGTGACGGGGATGCCGTTGACTTTTGCCACCACGTCCCCCAGATTGACCTGCTGGCCGATCTGAGCCACCGGCTCAAAAGGCCCGTCGGCGGGAGAGCGGATAATGCGCTCCTTGGTGTAGCCTCCCACGTCGCCGGGCACGCCGGTGTTGGGGATGGCGGACCCCTCCAGGATGAGTCGGCCCAGATCGTGGCCCCGCTTGGTCTCAATGACGCCGTGGCAGTCGGTGCCGGCGGTGAAGCCGGGGCCCAGGGCCAGCACGATGGGGGCGTCGCTGATGGTGGTGCCCAAATTCTTTTTGGCCAGAATGGCGTCCACCACTACCATAAAGGGCAGCTGGGCCAGGATGGCGGCCTGGGGGTCCACCAGCACCGGGATCTCCCCGGCGGCCAGAATGTCCCTGACCTGGTCCCGGTTTTCCGCCTTCCGGGCGGTAATTCCCTCCACGGTGGTTTGACCGTCGTAGATACACTGGGAGAAGGCCACGGTTCGCCGCACCGCCGTGGGCTGGGCAATGTCCGTCATGACCACCTGAAAGCCCGCCCGGTACAGCCGCACCGCCGTGCCGGTGGCCAGATCTCCTGCGCCTTTCACTAGAATAAGCATGATCCGCCCCGCTCCTCTTCTTTGTAGTAAGTAATGGCGCTGTGGATGCCTTGCTGGGCCAACAGCCCCTGAATTTCCGTGCCCCAGGCCCACCGCTGATCGTCGTCCGCCTTGTTCAGCAGACAGCGGAAGGCCATGGCTTGTCCCACGTCTTTTCGTCCGCCCAGAGGGCTGGACAAAATGGCCGCCACGTCGGCGGGGGTGATTTTGTGGTCGGGCTCCACCCCCAGCAGGGCGCATACCCGCTCCGGCCGGTGGCAGATCTCCTCCACAGATTTGCCCAGGCTGTCCAGGCCTGCCGACGCGATAACGGCGTGGCAGGAGGGAGGGATCACCGGCTCATGGTCCGCCGGAGCCTTGAGAGGCCGCAGCTTGGCCCCGTCGGCCTCAATGAGCACCACGTCGGCCAGCTCCAGACAGGCGGCGGGGTCTGCCGCCCCGGTGAGTTTGCCCCGGCTGTCGTAGGCCCCCAGGGTGACCACCCGGTGCTTCTTCAGCAGGGCGGCCAGCTGGGCCAGATCCCCCGCCAGAGGCAGGCCGGGATGGGGAAGGATGTGGGTGGTGGTGGTGACCACCGCCTTCCGCCCGCTGTCCGCCGCCTGTTTGGCCATGGCGTACATGGTGGACGACTTGCCGCCGCCCCCCACCAGGGCCACCATGCGGTGGACCGCCGGGTCCAGGTCCAGACGTTCCCAAATGCCCACGGTTCAGCCTCCCATCGTATGCTCCACCAGAATTTTAATGCCGATGCCCACCAGTACCAGACCGCCCACCAGTTCAGCCCGCCGCTGAAACAGGGCCCCAAGCCGGCGGCCGGCCAGACCGCCCACCACAGACAGCACAAAGGCCACCACGCCGATGACCACAGCGGAGAGGAGCACCGGCACATTCATAAAGGCCATGGACACGCCCACGGCCAGAGCGTCGATGCTGGTGGCGATGGCCAGAAGGCACAGCCGCCGGGCGGACAGGTCGGAGGGGGCTTCCTCCTCCTCACCGGCGCCGTGGCGCAGGGCGCCCCATACCATCCGGCCGCCGATGACGGCCAGCAGGGCGAAGGCCACCCAGTGGTCCACCGCCTCGATGTACTGACTGACGCTGGTGCCCAGCAGCCAGCCGATCAGCGGCATGGCAAACTGGAAGCCACCGAACCAGACCCCCATTTTCACAGCCTGACGGCCGCCGAAGCCGGGGATGGAGATGCCGCTGGACACCGAAACGGCAAAGGCGTCCAGGGCCAGACTGACGGCGATGAGGAAAATTTCGACCAAAACAATCACCTGCAAAAAAGTTAGGTTTCCTTCAAATAGTATAGCATAGCCTTTGAAATTATGCTATAACAAATATAAGGACACATGACCACAAAAGCCGTGTGAGAGAAGGAGGAGAGCGGATGGAGCATCGGGATTACATGGCCCGCGCCCTGGAGCTGGGCCGTCAGGCCATGGAGGAGGGCGAGGTGCCGGTAGGCTGCGTCATCGTGAAGGACGGCGTGGTGGTGGGGGAGGGCCGCAACCGGCGGGAGACCGCCCGCACCGCGCTGGGCCACGCCGAGATCGAGGCCATCCATCAGGCCTGCCGCACCCTGGGGGGCTGGCGGCTGACGGGCTGCACCCTGTACGTCACCCTGGAGCCCTGTCCCATGTGCGCCGGGGCCATCGTCAACGCCCGCATCCCCGCCCTGTACTACGGGGCCAAGGACGACAAGGCCGGGTGCTGCGGGTCGGTGCTCAATCTGTTTGAGGAGCGGTTCAACCACCATCCCCGCATCTACGGCGGCCTGATGGAGGCGGAATGTACCGCACTGCTCCAGAGCTTTTTCCAGAATTTGAGGTAAAGAAGACGGCTTTTTTGTACATTTAATCAAATTGTAACAAACAGAGCTACTTTTTTTAACAACCCACTGTTAGGATATCACTTGCAAGAGACAAAGCTTCTTTTCATTCTATCCTCCAATCATAAGAAATGGGCAGCGAGCGCAACGCTGCCCGTTTCGCTTTTCTTCACAGGATCTTTACAGAATGGATGGCAGATTTAACGGAATTGTAACACCTGGGGATTTTTTCGTTAACATCTCTCCGGTATCATAATCCTTGCAAGAGACAGTTTCTTTTCATTTCATTGTATCCTCTTTCCTTCGGCAGGGGCCGGGCGCCAGGAGCGGGCGTCCGGCCTCTGCCGTTTTTACAAAAAACCGCGGCAGACGGGGGTTTCGTCTGCCGCGGTTCTCGGTTCAGCTCTTTTCAAATACCAGGCTCTGGTCGTTCTGCTCCAGGGTCAGGACCCCGTCGGAAAAGGTGACGGGCAGTTCCTCGCTGTCGGTGGCAAAGGTAATGGCGCCGTCCTTCTGGCTCCAGGTGCCCGAGATGGTCTCCTGCCGGTTCAGCTCCGGCATGGCGGAGTCCATAACAAAGGTGCCGTCGGCCTTCACCTCCAGCTGGATAGAGATTTTGGTGCCCATGGTCTCGCTCAGCGCATCGGCGTCCAGATCCAGCCCGGCGGCGGAGATGTGCTGCAGGCGGTAAATGCCCACCACGTCGGCACTGGTGTCGGTGGGAGCGGGCTGGGAGGGGCTGCCGCAGGCAGTCAGCCCCACGGTCAGAAACAGCGCTGCCAACAGGGGCAAAAGGAGTCGGGTTCGGATCAGCTTCATGAGGTCCTTCCTTTCTGGCTGGTATGGCAGGGGGGACGGTGTTTCCTTAATAGGGATCCATTATAGCACGAAGGGTCGAAAGGGCGCAAGGTCATAGACTGGAAGAAAAACCGGACTGCCCCAGATGGGGCAGTCCGGTTTACAGGCGTTTTCAATAAGTAAGAGACAAGACTTACTGCTTCTCGAAGGTGAGGGACTGGCCGTCCTGCTCCATCACCAGGGTCTTGCCGCTGATAGTGGCGTTCACGTCCTCGCCGTCGGAGGTGAGGGTGACGGTGCTGCCGCTGGAGGTCCAGGTGCCGGAGACGCTGCCGGTGCCCAGAGCGCTCATGTCCAGGGTGAAGTTGCCGTCGGCCTTCAGCTCCAGGGTAACGGTCATATCCACGCCGGCCAGAGCAGCCAGGTCGTCGATGTTCATCTCAACGCCGGCGGCGTTCATCTTGGTCATCTTATAGGAGCCGGCAGCACCGCTGCCGCCGCCGCCACAGGCAGCCAGGCTGACGATCATGGCCAGAGCCAGGAGCAGAGTCAATGCGCGCTTCTTCATAACATTCTTCCTTTCTTTTTCAGCCGCGATGCGGTGGGTCGAAACAAATGGAGCGCATTTATTTCGTAATCTAGATTATAACATAGGAGGAGAATGGTGGCAACCTGAAATATCCCTTAAAAAATAAGCTGTTTTGGGAAAAAATTTAAGCAGGGGCGGCCCTTATGGGCCGCCCCTGCTGCTTATACGCTCAGATCCTCCGGCCGGTCCACATCGGCCAGTTCTTTTGGGGAGAGGGCCTCCACCAGCACCAGCCGCTCCGGGTGGCGCTTCACCACCGCGCCGCCGCCGGTGTCCCCGGTGAGGGCGGCCAGCTCCCCCAGCAGATCGGCAGGGAAGAGGACGGGATTGCCCCGTTTTCCACCCCAGGACAGGGCACAGATGGCATCTTTTGATTCCTCAAAGACATCTTTCAATCGAATAATACTTTTTGTGGTCAGAAAAGGCTGGTCGCACACCGAGAAGAGCACCCCATCCATGTCCCCCATCCGGGAGACCCCCAGGCGGATGGAGGCGGAGATCCCTTCTGCACCATTGGGGTTGTACAGGGGGAGAAAGCCCAGCTCCTCCCCGGCCTCCAGCACCTCCTGGTAGGGGGAGCACACCGCCAGCCGGTCCAGCCCCGCCCCTGCCAGAGCGGTCATGGCGCGGCGGTAGAGGGGCACGCCCTCTACCAACCTCAACAGCTTATTGGAGCCGAACCGCCGGCCCAGACCGGAGGCCAGCAGCACGGCGCCCACCCGTTTCATCGCCAGAACTGGGAGGGGCCGCGGGACACATAGTGACCCAGACCCTCCTGGACCACCTTGCCGTCCTGTACCGCCACCTGGCCGTCCAGCAGCACCGTGTCGGTGCGGCCCGCCATCTCCATGCCCTCGTAGGGGGTGTAGTCCACCCGCTGGTACTGGGCCTCGGCGGTAATACGCCAGATATAATTGGGATCAAAGATTACGATATCGGCGTCGCTGCCCACCGCCAGAGCGCCCTTCCGGGGGAACATACCGAAGAGCTGGGCGGGGTGCTGGGCCAGGGCCAGCATCATCTGATGGGAGGTGATGCGGCCGGTTTTCACGCCGAGGGTGTACATAATGGGGGGGCGGTGCTCGGTGCCGGGAATGCCGCCGGGGATGGCGGAGAAGTCGTCCTTGCCCAGCATCTTGGTGGGGTTGAAGTTGAAGGAGCAGTGGTCGGTGCCGATGGTGTCGATCTCACCGTTCTCCAGGGCCTCCCACAGGGCGTCCACGTCGGACTGGGGCCGGGCGGGGGGAGCGCACACATACTTGGCGCTCTCGAAGCCGGGCAGGTGGTACTTGTCCTCGGTGAGGGTGAAGTACTGGGGGCAGGACTCCAGATAGACCTTCTGGCCCCGCTTCCGGGCGGCGCGGGCCGCCTCCAGGCCCCGCCGGGTGGACAGGTGGACCACATTGACGGGGTAGCCCGCCTGCTCGGCCAGAGCCAGCCAGCGGTCCACCGCCTCCGCCTCCATGACGGCGGTGTGGGACAGGGGATGGCTGGCGGGGGAGAGCTTGCCGGCGGCCTTCAGCTCGGCGATGGCGGCGTCGATGAGGTCGCCGTTCTCACAGTGGCAGCCCACCACGCCGCCCTCCTTGCCCACGGCCTTGATGACCTCATAGGCCACGCCGTCGGAGATGCGGATGTTGGCGTAGGCCAGGTACACCTTGTAGGAGGTGACGCCCTGGGCGGTCATCTGGGGGATCTCGGCGATGATGCGGGGGTCCCAGTCCTTGATGGTCATATGGAAGCCGTAGTGGCAGCTGGCGTGGCCGTCGGCCCGGGCGTGCCACTCGTCCAGGGCGGACTGGAGGGAGGCCCCCCGCTCCGGCTCGGCAAAGTCCAGCACGCAGGTGGTGCCGCCGGCCAGAGCGGCCCGGGTGCCGCTCTCCCAGTTGTCGGCGGTCTCCCGGATGGTGCCCTTGTTCATCTCGAAGTGGGTGTGGGTGTCGATAAAGCCGGGGAACACCAGCTTGCCGGTGGCGTCAATGACCTGGCTGTCGCCCACCGGCAGGGCGGGGCCGATCTCAACGATCTTGCCTCCATCCACCCGCAAGCCGGCCTGCACCGGACCTTCCGGGCAGATCAGGGTGCCGTTTTGGATGAGGATAGACATGGAACAGACCTCCTTTTACAGCTGCATGATGAGGATGGGGACAATGATCTTCACCGCGCCCACGATGAGGGTCATAAAGGTGAGCAGGGCCAGGGCGCTGGAGCGTTTGCCGAAGGCGTCCTGCCAGCGGTCCAGCATCCGGGTGAAGTTGGTCATCCGGCGCCGGGGACCCAGCAGGTCGGCCATGCCCCGGAACAGGGTGTAGGCCAGATAGCCCAGCCACACGGCGATGAGCACGAAGGTGAGGGTGCCGTCATGGCGCCAGAACAGCAGAAGATAGAGGGAGAGGATAAAGCTGGCCAGGGTCAGGATAAAGTGGGCCCAGACCCCCATTTTGGCGGCGCGTTCATTCATGGTGATAGATTTCCTTTCTTTGGTTGGTTTCAGGGACGGATGCCCGCCCGGTCAAAGGCGGAGAGCAGCGCGTCCATATCCGGGGATACCAGCAGGGGTTCCCCGGCGGCTTTGATGCCGTTTTGCACGTCTTTCAGACCGTTGCCGGTGACAATACTCACCACGGTACTGTCGGGAGAGATGAGGCCCAGCTCCAGAGCCTTCTTTACCCCGGCGGTGCCGGTGACGCCCGCGGGCTCGCCGAACACCCCCTGGGTGCGGCCCAGCAGGCGCATGGCGGCGAGAATCTCCTCATCGGACACATTGACGGCCACGCCGTGGGAGGCCCGGATGGCGTTTAGAGCCTTGTCCGGGTTGCGGGGCACCCCAACGGCGATGGAGTCGGCCAGGGTGTTTTCCTCCATGGGGGACCAGGGCTGTCCGGTCTGGATGGCCCGGTTCAGGGGGCAGCAGCCCTCGGCCTGGACGGCGATGAGCTTGGGCAGCCGGTCAATGAGGCCCACCTCGTAGAGGTCCACCAGGCCCTTCCAGGCCCCGGCAATGGTGCAGCCGTCCCCCACGGAGAGGGCGATATAGTCGGGCGCCTGCCAGTTCAGCTGCTCCATAATCTCCAGGGTCACGGTTTTTTTGCCCTCGGACAGGTAGGGGTTGATGGCGGCGTTGCGGTTGTACCAGCCCCACTTGTCGATGGCGGCCCTGGACAGCTCGAAGGTGTCCTCATAGGAGCCGTCCACGCTGATGACGGTGGAGCCGAAAATCCGCAGCTGGGCCACCTTGCCCTTGGGGGCCCGGCTGGGCACGAAGATGTAGGTATGCAGGCCCGCCGCGGCGGCGTTGCCCGCCAGGGAGGAGGCGGCGTTGCCGGTGGAGGAGCAGGCGATGGTGTCCGCCCCCGCCTCCTTGGCCTTGACCACCGCCAGGGCGGAGGCCCGGTCCTTCAGGGAGGAAGTGGGGTTCTGGCCGTCGTCCTTGATGTACAGCTTTTTCAGCCCCAGTTCCGCCCCCAGACGGTCCGCCTCATAGAGGGGGGACCAGCCCACCCGCAGGGGCGGGGGAGCGGACTCCTCCTCGATGGGCAGCAGGGGCCGGTACCGCCACATGGACCGGTCCGGGTTTTGGGCCAGCTTTTCCCGGGAAAAATCCCGGCGGAGGGCGGCGTAGTCGTACTGGATATCCAGGATGCCCCCGCAGGAGCAGGTGGTGAGGTCGGGGACGGCGGCATATTCCCTGCCGCACTTGACGCACTTGGCGCCCAGAACGTATTTCATGGAGGAACCTCCTTTTACAGGCCCTTCAGCACCCCGGTCTCCTCATTGAAGGCCCGGATCAGCTCATCCAGGGCGTCGGCCTGGCTGTGGACGTCGGCCCACTCGGTGCCGTACCACAGGGCGTCCAGTTCGTCGGTGGTTTTGCCCTGCTGCTCCACCCAGGTGTAATACTTCAGATTGTGGACCCGCTTGCGGTCGTAGTAGCCCAGCTCCGCCATGCAGTCGGTTTTCAGGCCCATCAGGTGGAGGGCAAAGTCATAGGCGGCGGCTTTGGCGTCGTACTCGCCCAGCTGGGCGGTCAGCTCCGCCAGACGGGAGCGGTACATATCCGCCGAGTCGGTGAGGACGGTGCATACCACGTCGTGCCCGGTGAGCTCGTAGTACTTGGCCAGCTTGATGCAGCACAGCACGTTGGCAATGCCCGAGATGCCCATGAGGGACAGCTGCTCCACCAGCTGGGGGTCCACCCCGGCGTCCATGAGCTGGGCCTTGCCCGCCGGCTCGTTGAACAGCCGCAGCAGGGCCATGGCGTCGTTGTCGTCCACATCCACTACCATGTCGGTGTTCTTCACGTCGTGGATCCAGGGCACGTGCTTGTCGCCGATGCCCTCCACCCGGTGATCGCCGAAGCCGTTGTTCAGGATGGTGGGGCACTGGACCGCCTCACCCACCGCCAGCTTCATGGCGGGGTAGACCTCTTTCAGGTAGTCGCCGCAGCCGATGGTGCCGGCGGAGCCGGAGGTGAAGCAGGCGCCCGCCAGCCGGTCGCCGGGGCGCTTGGCGTCCTCAAAGACCTGGGCCACCGCCGCGCCGGTGACCTTGTAGTGCCACAGATGGTTGCCCATCTCGGCAAACTGGTTGAAGATCATGCAGGAGGGGTCCCGGCTGAGCTCGTTGGTCTTGTCGAAGATCTCCTTCACGTTGGACTCGCAGCCGGGGGTCTTGATGACGTCGGCGTCGATGGAGGCCAGCCAGTCAAACCGCTCCTGGCTCATGCCGGCGGGGAGAATGGCCACGCCATGGACGCCCAGCAGCTTGGAGTTGAAGGCGCCGCCCCGGCAGTAGTTGCCGGTGGAGGGCCACACCGCCTTCTGGGAGGAGGCGTCAAACTGGCCGGTGACCAGCCGGGGAGCCAGACAGCCGAAGGAGGCGCCCACCTTGTGGCAGCCGGTGGGGAACCACTTGCCCGGCAGGCACAGGATGCGGGCGGGCACGCCGGTGAGGGCGGGGGGCAGCTCGATGTAGTTGGGGGCGGAGCGGTACAGACCGCCGGTGGGCACCGGCTCGTTCTTCCAGGTGATGCGGAACAGGTTGGCTGGGTCCACATCCCACAGGCCCACGTGGGTCAGCCGGTCCCGGATGGGCTGAGGTACCGTCTCCGGATGGATCATATTTTCAAACGTAGGAATCACCACGCCATTTTCCCGGGCAATACGGATGTTATGCTCCAGGCCCTGGCGATGGATGGTCAGGTCGATCATACACAAGCCTCCTTACCGAGATACTTACCAACATGATAGCACATGACGCTGAGAAATCAAGGAAAAGTATCCCACAACACTGGGAAAAAGACCGTCGGATTTGTGGAGAGGCAACAAAGGGGCGCGCCGTCGGTTTGGACGGCGCGCCTCTGAAGGAACGAGGGGAAAGGCTCAGTTGCTGCTCAGTGCATTGACCTCCGCCTGGGAGAGGAAGGCGTGGGGATAGTCCTTGAGTACCTCCATGGTGTGGACGGCGCTCTTCTGCAGGGTGATGGTGACGGTGTAGGTGGTGGCTGCGGAGGAGGAAGCGGTGCCGCCGGAGACGCCGGTCTGGTCCAGCCGGAAGGTGAGCTCCAGGTCGGCGTAGCAGCAGTTGTCCATCCGCTCCTGGTCCTCCAGCAGGTAGCGGCGGCCCAGATTGCCCTGGGCCAGGTCGGTCTGCACCGCCTCCAGCAGGGGCTCCAGCAGGTCGGAGGGCAGGTACTCAAAGCCGTAGCTGTCGTCCTCCGGGTTGTACAGGTTCACCAGGGCGGCGTCCACCAGCCGGGCGGTCTCCCCAATGGAGCCGAAATAGATTTCGCTGACTGCCTGAGGCTGGTTGATGAGCCGGGACAGCTGGGCGGCGGGGGTGGAGGGGTCCTCCAGATCCTCCTGCCGGATGGGCAGATCGTACTGCCGCTCCAGCACGGTGCCGTCGGTCAGCTCATACCACAGGCGGACGGAGGTGTTGGTCTCCACCTGCAGATCCAGGCCGTTGGACTGGGTGATCCAGGACTCGGTGCTGATTCCGCTGGCCTGCACCGCCTCCAGTTCGTCCTTGCGGTCGGTGATGGAGGAGTGGAGGCTGGTGATCTCCTCAATGGTCTGGGGATCGGAGGTGGAGAAGCCCAGGTAGGCACCGCTGTCATAGGGGGCGCTGCTGATGCCGCTGATCTCCACCGTCTTGACCTGAGCGGCGTCGGGCACCCGGCGCTCAAAGCCCAGCAGGTCCAGCTCCAGGGTGGCCATGGCGGCCACCAGACACACCAGAAAGATCACGCAGCCCTTCCAGCTGGTTTTGAATACCCAGAACCGCTTTTTCAGCAGCATTTCCGCGATGAAGCAGCCCGTAGCCCCCCACAGCAGCATCCAGCCCAGCAGGGTCCAGGCCCCTTGGGGCAGCAGGGGGTAGAAGATGGAGTAGAAGAAGGCGCCCAAAGTGATGGCACAGCACAGGGCCATGCCGTAGCGGAACACCGGGCGCACCCAGCCTACGGTGATCACATCCCCAGCCCGCTCCAGCTGGCGGCGGCAGTAGACAGCCAGGGCGATACCCGCCAGCACCAGGCCGATGAGGGCGTAGAGGACCACCAGACCCAGGCCGAAGTAGCGGGGGTTGCTGCCGGTGTAGTCCAGGCCGGTGGCTCGAAGCAGCTTGAGGGCAGGGGTAAGCCACAAGGCCCACTTCTCGGCCCACACGGCGCCGTTGAACCCGAAGAGAAATTCCCGGGCAATGCTCTCCAACAGATAGGTAATGACTGAGGCCAGGAAGTTGAGGATCAGGTAGAAGGCGGGCAGGGCCAGAATGTGGCCGGTAAACATGGCGCAGAACACGGCGAAGGAGTAGAAGAACAGGCACAAAAGGCAGGTGACCACCAGCCAGGTGAACAGGGAGCTGAACACCACCGTGCCGTTGAGGGCCTCCGCCGCCAGGGCCAGCAGAAAGACAGCGAAGTTGGGCACCCACAAAAAGGCCAGGCCGGACAGGTAGTTGGTGAGGAACAGGCCCTCCCGCCGCATGGGCAGAGCGTGGAGCATCCCCACCGAGCGGGCGGAATAGAGGTAGGAGAACACCGCCATGGCGCACAGAATGCCGAAGAGGAAGGCCAGCACCAGGGCCATGTTCCGGCTGCCGTCCAGCAGGACCAGGGGGAATTCCCAGGCGTTCCCCTTGTCCCACACGTCCCGGCGCAGCAGTACCCCCGCCGGCAGCAGTACCACCCAAATCAGGGCATACAGCCCCCAGATGGGCCAGAACCGGGCCAGATTTTTGCGGAAGAGGGTCATATTAAAGTACGATGTCCCGGACCCCATAGTCCTCACCTCCCAACTCATAAATAAAGATTTCCTCCAGGGTGAGCGGCAGAGCCTCCATCAGAATGGGGGCGTACACCGCCAGACGGTTGGTTACGTCGGTGGCATTGCCCCGGATGATGAGGGTATGGATGCGGCCCACCTGGGACACATGGAGCACCTCCAGGTCCTCCGGCAGCTGGGGCATCTCCCGCTCCTGGAACACGATCTGCATTTTCACCACGTTCTCCTGCAAATCAGACAGGGAGCGCTCAATGAGTACCTTGCCGTGGGAGAGGATGCCCACATGGTCGCACACATCCTCCAGCTCCCGCAGGTTGTGGGAGGACACCAGCACGGTGGTGCCGTGCTCCGCCACGTCCCCCATCAGCAGGGACCACACCTGGCGGCGCATCACCGGGTCCAGGCCGTCCACCGGTTCGTCCAGCACCAGCACCTCCGGCCGGCAGCACAGAGCCAGCCAGAAGGCACTCTGTTTCTGCATTCCCTTGGACAGGCGGCGGATGGGCTGGTTTTCGTCCACGTTGGTGAACACATCCTTCAGAGCCTGGTACCGGGCCGTGTCGAACCGGGGATAAAAGCCCTTGTAAAAGCGCATCATGTCCCGGGTGGAGGCGGACAGAAAGTAGTACAGCTCGTCGGGAATATCGGCGATGCGGGCCTTGGCGGCGGGGTTTTCGTAGATGGGGTTGCCGTCCAGCAGCACCGAGCCGGAGTCCTGCCGGTACACCCCGGTGACGTGGCGCAGCAGGGTGGACTTGCCAGCGCCGTTGGGGCCCACCAGACCGTAGATGGAGCCCTGGGGGACCGTCATGGTCAGACCGTCCAGGGCCTTAAAGCCGTCGAAGGTTTTGACCACATTCTTGGCTTCGATCATGGTTTCCTCTCCTCTCTGGCCGCCTGGCGGGCGGCGGCCTCGTCCAGACGGCGGGCCAGTTCCCCCGCCGTCATACCCAAAAACAGCAGCTCTGCGGCGGAGGAATCAAAGTCCTTCAGCAGCCGCTCCCGACGGTCGGCGTTTACGTCCGCCTGGGGGGCGGCAAAGGAACCCTTGCCCGCCACGGTGTACAGATAGCCCTCCCGCTCCAGGGACTCGTAGGCCCGCTGGATGGTGTTGGGGTTGATGGCCAGCGACGTGGCCAGCGCCCGCACCGAGGGAAGTTTGTCCCCGGCCTGGAGGGCCCCCGTCACAACCAGGTGCCGCAGTCCATCCTTTACCTGTTCATAGATGGGCCGGGCGTCCCGGTAATTCAGCTGGATCATCCTGGCATCTCCTTTCCGGAAGTGTATGACACATCTTAGTACAGTTAGTATACACGGGTGAGAGGGGGGAATTCCTTAAAAAAGTGTGACGTTTTTCTTCCGGTTTTCGGCGGGGGCGACGCGCAGAGCATAAAAAAACGTCCCGCGGTTTTCCGCGGGACGTTTGATAGCGGCAAAAGCCGATCAGCACATGGGCTTGAGGTCGGGGGAGATGATCAGGGTAGCCTGGGTGGCGGCCTGAACCTGCTCCACGGTGAACTCGGGGTTGATCTCCACCATCTCCAGACCCTTGTCGGTCACGTTGATCACGCACATCTCGGTGATGATCTTGGTGACGCAGTGCACGGCGGTGTAGGGCAGGGTGCACTTCTTCAGGATCTTGGGATTGCCCTTGGCGGTGTGCTCCATAGCCACGATGACTTCCTTGGCGCCCACCAGCAGATCCATGGCGCCGCCCATGCCGGGCATCTTCTTGCCAGGGATGATCCAGTTGGACAGGGAGCCCTCCTCGTCGACTTCCAGGCCGCCCAGGATGGTGGCGTTGACGTGGCCGCCGCGGATGAAGCCGAAGGAAGTGGCGGAGTCGATGTAGCAGCCAAAGACGTCGGCCTGGGCGGGAGATCCGCCGGCATCGGTCTTATAGCGGGGGTCGGCCTGCTCGGGGGTGGGCTTGGGGCCGGTGCCGATAATGCCGTTCTCGGACTGGAGGATCACGTGGACCCCCTCGGGCAGGTAGGCGGGAACCATAGTGGGCAGGCCGATACCCAGGTTGACCACGTCGCCGTCCTTCAGCTCCTTGGCCACGCGCTTGGCGATAAAGCCCTTGATCTCAGACTTTTCCATTACGCATTCCCTCCATCCACAATGTAATTGACAAAGGCGCCGGAGGTGACCACGTTCTCGGGCTCAATGTCGCCGATCTCCACCAGGTGGTCGGCCTCAGCAATGACCACGTCTGCGGCGGTGGCCATGACGATGTTGAAGTTACGGGTGGTGCCCTTGTACCAGATGTTGCCGAACTTATCAATGGTGTGGCCGTTGATGATGGCAAAGTCGGCGCGGACGGGCTGCATCAGCAGATACTCCTTGCCGTTGATGGTCTGCTTGCCCAGGCACAGGGGGGAATCCTCCACGATGGTGCCCACGCCGGTGGGGGTGAGCACGCCGCCCAGACCGGCGCCGCCGGCGCGGATCATCTCAGCCAGGGAGCCCTGGGGAACCAGGTCCACCTGCAGGGTCTTTTCCACCATGCCCTGGGTGCCCACGTCGGGGGTCATGCCCACGTGAGTGGCGATGACGCGCTTGACCTGATGGTTGTGGACCAGCTTGGCCATGCCGTAGAACTCCTCGCCGTGGGGGCCGGTAGCCATACCGCAGTCGTTGCCGATGATGGTCAGGTCCTTGGTGCCCTTCTTGGCCAGAGCCTCAATAACCTTGTGGGCGCTGCCGCAGCCCAGGAAACCGCCGAACATAATAGTGGCGCCGTCGGGGATCATGTTCACGGCTTCCTCAACGGAAATTACCTTATTGTGCACGTTCGTTACCCTCCTAAATGTAAAATAGGGACCTGCCGGAGCAGAGAGACCTGCTCCGGCAGGAATGGATCAGCACTTCTCGAAGATGGTGGCGACGCCCATGCCGCCGCCGATGCACAGGGTGGCCAGGCCCTTCTTGGCCTCGGGCCGCTTCTGCATCTCGTGGA
>NZ_CAJFGT010000004.1:0-63490 GCF_904377885.1 Flavonifractor sp. An112
CTCCTTGTACTCCTCGGTGATGGGCTTGCCGGTGGCGCCCAGCAGGTTCATGCGGGTCATGCCGTTGTTGCCCATGGCGGTGTGCAGGGGGTGATCCAGAGCCTGGCCGTCCATGGCCACGCACTTCACGCCGTGCTTCACGAACCACTTGCCGGCGTCAATGCCGGTGCCGATGGCGTAGTGATAGTAAGCCTTGGAGTCGTCGAACAGGCGGTGCATACCGGTGTTCAGGCACAGAACCTTGCCCTTCAGGGAGGCGGGATCCACGCCCCACTTCTTGCAGGCCTCGTCCAGGTGTTTGTCGGTGATCAGGGTCCAGGGCTCCACGTCCAGCTTCAGCACAACAGCCTCGCCGGTGTAGGCGTCGATGGGCATCTCGTGGGTGTAACGGGCGCGGCGGCCGTCAAACTCGTACTCCATGACGTGACGGGGAGCGTCGCAGTGGGTGCCGGTGTGCATGGTGCAGGTGATCTTGGAAGTCAGAACGCCGCCCTTGGCCATGGTGTGAGCGTTGGTGATTTCGGGCTTGTCGAAGTAGGGCCAGCGGGGGATCTCAGCGCTGAAGGGGTGGGTCAGATCAACATAAACTTTACCCATAACAGGTGCCTCCTTAAATAATATACAAATGCTTGTGGATAGGCCGGATGTCTTACTTGCCGTACAGCATCCGGATCAGGTACTCGTTCAGATCGGCGTTGGCCTTGGCCACCTGCTCGGGCGTCCACTTCTGGAAGCCCTCGCCGGTCTTGAAGCCGATCTTGCCTTCATCCCGCAGCTGCTTGAGCAGGGGAGAGGGCTTGTGGGAATCCTCCAGGTCCTGGAGGATGTAGTCGTGGATATTGTAGGTCAGGTCGGTGCCCACCATGTCGGCGTTCTCCATGGGGCCCAGCTGGGGCAGACGGAGGCCGAAGGAGTAGCGGACCGCCTCGTCCACGGTGGCGGCGTCGGCGATGCCGTTCTCCACGATGGAGATGGCCTCACGCCACAGGGCGTGCTGCATCCGGTTGGCGATGAAGCCGGGGACGTCCTTCTTGCACAGCACGGGCTTCTTACCCACGGAGCGCAGGACCTCCATGACAGTCTGAGCGGTCTCGTCGGAGGAAGCGTCGGACTTAACCACCTCCACCAGGGGGATCAGGTGGCCGGGGTTCCAGAAGTGGGTGCCCACGAAGCGCTCACGGTGCTTGAGCTCGGCGGAGATCTCGCTGGGGCTCATCACGGAGGAGTTGGTGCAGAAGATGGTGTCCTCGGCGCAGCGCTCTTCCAGCTTGGCGAAGGTCTCGCGCTTGATCTTCATGTCCTCGAACACGGCCTCGATGACGAAGTCGGCGTTCTTGACGATGTCGCTGTCGATGTCGGTGGTGAAGGAGATGCGGGAGAGCCGGTCAGAAAGCTCAGCCTCGGTGATGACGCCCTTCTCCACCAGCTGCTTGGTGTTGGTACGGATACCGGCCTCCACATCGGTGGGGTACAGGTCGTACATACCCACCTGGAAGTCGGGGTTGGAAGCGAACACGAAGCCGATGTTCTTGCCCATCATGCCCGCGCCGCAGATCAGGATATTCTTGATGTTCTTCATTGCGTTATGCCGTCCTTCCCGTCAAGCGGAAATTACACCACCAGGTAACCGCCGGAGCAGTCGCAGTTGCTGCCGGTGATGAAGTTGGAGGCGTCGGAGGACAGGAACAGAGCGTAGCCAACGAAGTCGTCGGGCTCGCCCAGGCGGCCGATGGGCTCGCGGTTCAGGAAGTTCTTGTACACGGCGGACTCGGGATCGAACATCCACTCGGTCAGGTCGGAGCGGAACACGGTGGGGCAGATGGAGTTGACGTTGATGTGGTACTTGGCGGACAGGTCGCAGGCCAGGCAGGAGACCATCAGGTCAGCGCCGCCCTTGGAGGTGCAGTAACCGGTGTAGCCGGCCATGCCGCGCTTGGAACGCTGAGAGGTCACGATGACCATCTTGCCGCGCTTGGTGTTGTCGGCCTCGTACTGAGCCACCATCTGATGAGCAACGTACTTGGTCACGATGTACACGCTCTTGCAGTCGGCGTCCATGATGTACTGCCAGTCGGCAACGGACTGATCCAGCACGTTCTGGGGCTTGTTGTAGCCGTGGGAAACAGCCAGGATGTCGATGCAGCCGTACTGAGCCACGCAGGCCTTCACCAGAGCGTCCACATCCTCTTCCTTGGCGGGGTCGGCCACGAAGTAAGCGCAGTCAATACCCTCGGCCTTGAACTCGTCCTCCAGAGCCTTCAGCTTGGCGTCGTTGCGGCCAGTCATGAAGACCTTGGCACCGGCGTAGCCGTAAGCCTTAGCCAGCACGCAGCCCAGAGCGCCGGTAGCGCCGGTGACCAGGGCCACCTTGTCCTTAACGGAGAACATATTCTCAACGAAATCCTTCTTCACGGGAACCATGATGATTTCCTCCTTATATCGAATGAGTGGTCAAATGTCTGTTCCGCAACCGGATCAGGCGTTGGGGTAGTTGATGATGACCAGCATACGGGCGGGCAGGTTGCTCTCGTTCTTCAGGCCACGGCCCTCGTTGGGGGGGAAGGAGATGGACTCGTTCTTGTGGATGACATACTTCTTGCCGTCCTTATCGGTGACAGTCATCTCGCCCTCCAGGACGTAGTAGACCTTCTCCAGCGGGTTGTCCTCGTAAGCCCACTCAGCACCGCCGCCGGGCAGGAAGGTGGAAACGCCAACCCAGAACTTCTCAGCACCGGTCTCTTCCTTGCCGTGAATACGCATGGCGACGCAGCCGAAGTGGCCGGCGGCCTCATAAGTCTTGAGCTCCTCAACAGTACGCTTAACCATTTGAAATCCGCTCCTTTAAATAAAATATTTCATGTTTTGGGATCTCTGCCAGGCCCTTTGGCCTAAGCACTTTGTCTGGTTATAGTGTAGCCACGACGCGGCTTTTGTGCAATACGCACAATTATGTAAGTAGGTAACTTGCGGGTTTGCACCCACCGAATGGTAAGTGTCGGAAAATTGTAAAATTGGACAAAAGGGGCGAGAATAAAATGTGCAAAAAAGCTAAAACGGATGACGGAATGATACGCTGTTGTTAAAGCTGCACAAATTCTTTGTTAAAATTTTGGCATACATAACGCGGAAGTCTGGACTGCTATCTTGTGGTGAACTGGCGGCTGTGTTATCATGATATCAGCGGAGCCAAACCGGCTCCCCTGCGTAAATCCGGGAAGAGAAAGAGGTAACTGCTTGTGTGGAACGATCATTTTGACACACCGACAAATCCCTACCACTATGTGCTGCACTGCATCGGCGGGAAGTGGAAGATGACCATCCTCCATGAGATCCACACCTACGGGAGCATTCGCTTTAACCAGACGTTGAAGGCTCTGCCCATTTCCGAGAAAGTGTTCAGCCAGCAGTTGAGGGAGCTGGTGGAGGCGGGACTGATCCGCCGTATCTCCTACGACACCATTCCGCCCAAGGTGGAGTATGTGCTCACCCCCAGTGGAGAGCAGCTCATCCCCGCGCTGGACGCTCTGTATATCTGGAGCATCCGGCAGATGGACGAACGGGGTATCCCCATCGACTCTGACGCCTTTGTGGTCCATACCTCCAGCAAATATACGCAGGAGCTCCAGGACATTATGGCGGCCAACGATTTTGACCCGGACCGGAAGCGCCAGGGGCGCGACCGGGGAGAGAATCGGGACTGAGCAGCCCCGACCAATTCACAAAGACCCTGCTGAAGCCGGCCTTTGCCGGGTTTCAGCAGGGTTTTGTTTCTCCAGGCCTGGGAGACGTTGCAATCGGGACCGGTTTGGGGTATCATATTCGCTAGAAAAAGATCCTGAGCGAAGGAGGCGCGTGATATGCGCGATGGATTTGTAAAAGTAGCTGCCGGCACCCCAAAAATCCGGGTGGCCGACTGCCGTTATAACGCGGAGCAGATCTTTACTCTGATGCGGGAGGCGGACAAGCAGGGCGTGAAGGTGCTGGCCCTGCCTGAGCTGTGCCTCACCGGCTATACCTGTGCCGATCTGTTTCTTCAGCCCACCCTGCTGAGAGGAGCGGAGGAGGGCCTGGCCACCATTCTGGAGGCCACCAAGAATCTGGATATGGTGGCGGCCATTGGTCTGCCCGTATGGAACAAATGGGACAACAAACTGTATAACTGCGCCGCTGTGATACAGAGCGGAGAGATTTTGGGCCTGGTGCCCAAGACCTGCCTGCCCAACTACGGAGAGTTCTATGAGGGGCGGTGGTTCGCCTCCGGGGCCGGGGTGGAGACCAGAATTCCCCTGTGCGGCCAGGAGGTCTCCCTGTCCAACAACGATCTGTTTGCCTGCGCGGATATGCCCAATCTGGTCATTGGCGTGGAGATCTGCGAGGACCTGTGGGCCCCTGAGCCCCCCTCCATCCGCCTGGCCCGGGCGGGGGCTACCATTATCCTGAACCTGTCGGCCTCCAACGAGCTGGCAGGAAAGGCGGCCTACCGCCGGGGGCTGGTGTCCGGCCAGAGCGGCCGGCTGGTATGCGGCTATGTATATGCCGACGCCGGGGAGGGGGAGTCCACCACCGACCTGGTCTTTGCCGGCCACAACATTGTGGCGGAGAACGGCGCCATCCTGGCCGAGCGCCGGTTTGCCACCGGCCTCACCATCAGCGAGATCGACGTGGACCGGCTGGTCTACGAGCGCCAGCGGATGAATACCTATCGGGCCGATGCCTCCCAGGAGTGCTGGCGGATGTCCTTTGACATGGATCTGTCGGATACCCATCTCACCCGGCCCGTGTCCCCCACCCCCTTCGTGCCCCAGGACCAGAGCGACCGGGCGGAGCGGTGCAACGAGATCCTGTACACCGCCGCCCTGGGCCTGAAGAAGCGGCTGGAGCACACCCACGCCAAGACGGCGGTAGTGGGCCTGTCCGGCGGCCTGGACTCAACCTTGGCGGTGCTCATCACCGCGGTGTCCATGGAGATGCTGGACCGGCCTGCCAGCGATATCATTGCGGTGACCATGCCCTGCTTCGGTACCACCGACCGCACCAAGTCCAACGCGGTGCTGCTGGCCGAGCGGCTGGGCTGCACCCTCAAAACCATCGATATTGGGGAGGCGGTGCGCCGCCACTTCAAGGACATCGGCCAGTCCATGGAGGACCACGACGTCACCTTTGAGAACGGCCAGGCCAGAGAGCGTACCCAGGTGCTGATGGACATTGCCAATCAGACGGGCGGCCTGGTCATCGGCACCGGCGACCTCTCCGAGCTGGCCCTGGGCTGGTGTACCTACAACGGCGACCACATGAGCAACTACGCCGTCAACGCCGGTATCCCCAAGACTCTGGTGCGCCATCTGGTCAGCTTTATCTCCGACGACAAGGAGGCGGAGGACCCCCAGCTGTCCACCGTGCTGGCCGATATTCTGGATACCCCTGTGTCCCCCGAGCTGCTCCCCGCCATCGAGGGGCAGATCGCCCAAAAGACCGAGGATCTGGTGGGGCCCTATGAGCTCCACGACTTCTACCTCTACTACGCCATCCGCTGGGGCTTCGGGCCCCGGAAGGTACTGCGGCTGGCGGAGCAGGCCATGGGTAAGCGCTATGACCGGGCTACCCTCCTCAAGTGGCTGAAGAACTTCTACCGCCGGTTCTTTGCCCAGCAGTTCAAGCGCTCCTGCCTGCCCGACGGCCCCAAGGTGGGCTCGGTGGCCCTGTCGCCCCGGGGCGACTGGAGAATGCCTTCCGACGCGGTGGCATCCCTGTGGCTGGAGGAACTGGAGGGGCTGGAATAACGTGAACCTCTACTTCGATCTGTTCTGGACCTTCGCCAAAATCGGCGTGTGTACCTTCGGCGGAGGCTACGCCATGCTGCCCATCCTCCAGCGGGAGCTGGTGGAGAAGCGGGACTGGACCACCGAGGCGGAGCTGTCCGACTACTTTGCCATCGGTCAGTGTACCCCCGGCATTATCGCCGTCAACACGGCCACCTTTGTGGGCCATAAATTGAAGGGCCCGGTGGGAGGTGTAGTGGCCACCCTGGGACTGGTGTTTCCCTGCCTGGTCATCATCATGCTCATTGCGGCATTTCTTCAGAATTTTGCCGAGCTGCCGGCGGTGATCCATGCCTTCAATGGCGTGCGGGCCTGCGTGTGCGCCCTCATCCTGTCCAGCGTGCTCAAGCTGCGCAAGAGCACCGTGGTGGATGTGCCCACTGTGATCATCTTTGTGGTGGTGGCCGTTCTGGCGGTGGTGGGCAACTTTGTCACCTTCCCTGCCGGCACCGCGCTGGCGGTAGTGATGGGCTTTGTGACCTCCCCCATCGTGCTGGTGGTACTGGCCGGGGTGACCGGACTGTGCGTCCGGGCTGCCAAGGGAGGGCTGAAAGCATGATCTACCTTCGGCTGTTCTTTGAGTTTTTCAAGGCGGGCCTGTTCGCCATTGGCGGTGGCCTGGCCACCATTCCCTTCCTCACCGACATCGGTGCCCGCACAGGCTGGTTTACCGCCGGAGATCTGGCCAATATGATCGCCATTTCTGAGTCCACCCCTGGCCCCATGGGGGTGAACATGGCCACCTATGTGGGATTACACACCGGCGGTGTTTTGGGGGGCATCATCGCCACCCTGGGGCTGGTGTGTCCCTCCATCATCGTCATTCTCATCATTGCCGGATTTTTGAAAAAATTCCGGGAGAGCCGTGGGGTGGACGCGGTGTTTTACGGCATCCGCCCCGCCTCCACCGCCCTCATTACGGCGGCCCTGGTGGAGGTGTGCGCCATTGCCCTGGTGAATACCGGCGCGGCCTTCGGGACGGCGGACTTCTTCCACTGGAAGGGCATTGTTCTGGCGGCAGCGGTCTTTGTCTGCCTCCAGGTAAAGCCTCTGAAAAAGCTGCACCCCATTGTGTTTATCGCCGCCTCCGCGGTGATCGGTGTTGTGTTCCAATTCTAAAGAAGCGGGGGCTGTTGCACCCTGGTGCAGCAGCTCCCGCTTTTTATAGGAGAAATGATATGCGTATTGCCAATGTTGTGTCCGACTCCATTGTGGACGGTCCCGGCCTGCGGTTTACCGTCTTTACCCAGGGCTGTCCCCACCACTGTCCCGGCTGCCACAATCCGGAGACTCACGATCCCGCAGGGGGCCGGGAGGCCACGGTAGCGGAGCTGGCGGAGCAGATGCTGTCCAATCCCCTGACCGATGGGCTCACCCTCTCCGGCGGGGAGCCCTTTGACCAGGCGGGGGAGTGCGCCGCCCTGGCGGCCCGGGCCAGAGAAAATGGCCTCAATGTGTGGGCTTACACCGGTTATCGCTACGAAACCCTGCTGGAGCAGGGCGCGCCGGATGTGCTGGCTCTGCTGGAGCAGGTGGACGTGCTGGTGGATGGGCCCTTTGTGGAAAATCTCAAGTCCTACGACGCTTTGTTCCGGGGTAGCACCAACCAGCGGCTCATCGACGTGCCCAAAAGCCGGGAGGCGGGGACGGTAGTGCTGTGGAGCCGGCCCGATCCGCTGGCCCACTTCACCCGGCCGGAGAGCTGAAAAGAGAGGGAATTGTTATGACACAGGAGATCGATCTGGAGACCTGGGCCCGAAAGGAACACTATGCCTTTTTCGCCCCCATGTCCCACCCCTTTTACAGCCTGACCTTCCCGGTGGATGTGACGGCGCTCCGGCGGCGGTGCAAGCAGGAGGGACTGTCCTTTTACTCCGCTATGGTCTTTGGGGTGACCAAGGCCATGGAGGGGGTGGAGGCATTCCTCTACAAGGACCGCAACGGCAGGATCGTGCGCCATGACCGGCTGGTGCCCAGCTTCACCGACCTGAAGGAGGGGAGCGATCTCTTCCACATTGTCACCCTGGAGGCGGGGGAGGATCTGGCCGACTTCTGCTGCCGGGCCAAGGCCGCCTCGGCGGCCCAGACGGAATTCATCACCGCCGGGCCCTGGGCGGAGGATGAACTGATCTACTTTACCTGTCTGCCCTGGTTTCCCATTACTGCCCTGACCAACGAGCGGGATGTGGTGCCCTGGGATTCGGTGCCCCGGGTAAGCTGGGGCCGCTGGGAGGAGCGGGGGGACAGGACCCTGCTTAGCCTCAGTCTGGAACTGAACCACCGCCTGCTGGACGGCGTCCATGTGGGACGCTTCCATCAGGCCCTCTGTGATTGGATGGAGACGCTATGACCTTATCGGATTTCCGGGCCCGCTGGGCGGGCCATATGCCTGGCATACAGGACGTCAAGCAGCAGTACGCGGTGCTGGTGCCTCTGGTGGATGGGCCGGAGGGGCCCAGCCTGCTCTTTGAAGTGCGGGCCAGCACATTGGCCCATCAGCCGGGGGAGGTATGTTTTCCTGGCGGACGAGTGGAGCCGGGGGAGAATCCCCAGGACTGCGCCCTGCGGGAGACCTTTGAGGAGCTGGCAATTCCGCCCCATGAGGTGGAGACTATTGCCCCCCTGGACCGGCTGGTGCAGCAGGGCAAATTCGTCATGCATCCTTTCCTGGGGATCGTGAGTCCGGCGGGAATGGCCGCCATGGCCCCCAGCCCCGCCGAGGTGGACAGCACCTTTCTGGTGCCGGTAGCCTGGCTCCGGGACCACCCGCCCCAGGTCTACTCCTATGAGCTCAAGCCCCAGGTGGCGGAAGATTTCCCCTATGACAGCATTGGCTTTCCCCGGGGCTACCGCTGGCGCAGCGGAGAGACCACCGTGCCTGTCTACGCCTGGCCGGACCGGCCCATCTGGGGCCTCACCGGCCGCATCGTCCGCCACCTGATGGAGGAAATGGCATGAGAGCGCCGGAGCAGCTGGGGCCTTACCGCTATGAGCAGTCGGATACCTGCTTTCCCCTGGGGCAGGACAGTCTGGCCCTGGCCTCCTTCGCCACCCTGCGGCGGGGAGATCGGGTGTGCGACCTGGGCTGCGGCGCGGGAGCCCTGCTCCTGCTGCTGGCGGCCAGGCAATCCACATTGACCCTGTCCGGTGTGGAGATCTCCCCCGAGGACAGCGCTCTGACCCGCAAAAATCTGGCGGAAAACGGTCTGACAGGGGAAATTTACACCGGCGATGTACGCCAGGTGTGCAAAACGTTGCCTGCGGGAGGCTTCTCTCTTGTGATCTCCAACCCGCCCTATTTCAAGGCGGGCAGCGGGGGAGACGGAGGAGGCGCCCGCATGGAGGCGGCCTCTGTAACCGACTGGTGCGCCGCCGCCGGACGGCTGGTGAAAAACGGCGGGCGGTTTGCTCTGGTCCACCGGCCGGAACGGCTGGCGGAGCTCTTTGCCGCCCTGCAGGGCGGCGGCCTGGAGCCCAAGCGGCTCCAACTGATCCAGCATGACACCGACACGCCCCCCTCTGCCGTCCTGGTGGAGGCGGTGCGCCAGGGCAGGCCGGGACTGGAGGTCCTGCCCACACTACTGATGAACCGGAGGTAATTCTATGGCCGGCATTTTATATCTGGTACCCACCCCCATCGGCAATTTGGGGGACATTTCCCAGCGCATCGCGGACACTCTGGAGTCGGTGGACTTTATTGCTGCCGAGGACACCCGGGTGACCCTCAAGCTGCTCAACCACCTGGGGCTGAAAAAGCCCCTCATCTCCTACTACCGCCACAACACCGAGGCGGGGGGACAGGCGGTGCTGGGCCGCCTGCTGGCGGGGGAGAGCTGCGCCCTGGTTACCGACGCGGGCACCCCGGCGGTGTCCGACCCCGGCGAGGACCTGGTGCGGCTGTGCGCCCAGAGCGGGGTGGAGGTGGTGGCCATTCCCGGTCCCTGCGCTCTCATCACCGCTCTGTCGGTGTCCGGCCTGCCCACCGGCCGCTTTACCTTTGAGGGCTTTCTGGCCATGAACAAGAAAAACCGCCGCGCCCACCTGGAGGAGCTCCGGCAGGAACAGCGGACCATGATTTTCTATGAAGCCCCCCATAAGCTGAATGCCACCCTGGCCGACCTGGCGGAGGTGTTTGGACCGGACCGGCGGATCTCCCTGTGCCGGGAGCTGACCAAGCTCCACGAGGAGGTGCGCCGCACCACCCTGGGGGAGGCGGTGGCCTGGTATGAGGAAAACCCGCCCCGGGGAGAGTTTGTCCTGGTGGTGGAGGGGGCGGCGGAGAGCGCCAAAGAGACCCCCACCCTGGAGCAGGGCCTGGAGCGGGTGGCCCAGCTGCGGGCCGAAGGGCTGTCCCTGAAGGATGCCGCCCGGCAGGCCGCCAAGGAGACCGGTTTGCCTAAGAATGAGCTGTACGGCAGGGCGATGAATGAAAAAACACCGTTATGCTAATGAGAGGAATTGAATATTACAAAACGTATTTTTTGAACACGTTCCAAAAATGCTGAAACAGCAAAAAAACGGTCGAATCGCCGGGAAAACAGGGAAAAAGATGGGAAAAAACAGCACAAAATTGCAGGAATCTTTTAACCTGTGTTAATTGTATAATTATTAACAGTAATGGAAAAAGAAAGGGACTCCCCGGCGAAAACGCCAGAGGAGTCCCTTTTTCTTTCAACTCGGATTACTTCAGCTGAAGCTCACGAATGCAGTTGGTGCAGACGTTCTTGCCCTTGAAGTTGATGACATCCTTTGCATCATCGCAGAAAATGCAGGCAGGCTGATACTTTTTCAGCACAATGGAAGCGCCGTCCACATAGATCTCCAGAGAGTCCTTCTCTGCGATATCCAGTGTGCGGCGGAGCTCGATGGGCAGAACGATGCGGCCCAATTCATCTACTTTACGTACGATCCCGGTTGACTTCATAAATGCTACTTCCTTTCCCTATTAGCTTCCAATTATTCCCTTCATTAACTAGAAACTGACACAATTATAACACAACGTATTGTTCTGTCAAGCAATGTTACAAAAACTTCATATATTATCTGCCATTTTTCGCCTTGGAATTGGGTATCTTTTCCGAAGCTGGATCGTATAGATAGTCTGAACTGGAAATTTGGACAGGGAAAGGGGCGGACAGCCATGGCAATGGCGGCGATCTGGACGGGCATGGTGGTGATTTCCATCCTGTGTGGGCTGGCCACGGGGAACGGTCCGGCGGTGGGAGCGGCGGCTCTGGAGGGAGCCGGGGCGGCGGTGGATCTCTGTCTGGCCATGGCGGGGGTGCTCTGCCTGTGGATGGGAGTTATGGAGATCATGAAGCGCTCCGGCCTGTCGGCGGGTCTGTCCCGGCTGCTGCGCCCGCTGCTGGGGCGGCTCTATCCGGAGTTTGCCCGGGACCGGGAGGTAATGGATTGTATTTCCGCCAATGTGTCGGCCAATCTGCTGGGGCTGGGCAATGCGGCCACTCCTTTGGGCATTCAGGCCGCCCAGAAGATGAGCCGCCGCAGGCCGGGGGTGGCCTGCGACGGGATGTGTATGCTGGTGGTGTGCAACACCGCCTCCATCCAGCTGATCCCCACCACTGTGGCAGGGGTGCGGCTGGCCGCAGGATGTGAGACCCCTTTTGATATTCTGCCGGCGGTGTGGCTGGCCTCCGCCATTTCGGTATGCGTGGGCATCCTGGCGGCCAAGGTGCTGGCCCGGCTGTGGAGGGACTGAGCATGGATACCTTTTTTACCATGCTGGTGCCCCTCATCATTGGAGTGGTGGCCCTGTGGGGTATGGCCCGGAAGGTGGACGTCTACAGCGCCCTGCTCTCGGGGGCCGGGGAGGGGCTGAGCGTGCTCATCCGCATTGTTCCGGCTCTGGTTGGGCTGTTGACGGCGGTCTATATGCTGCGGGCGTCGGGAGCGTTGGAACTGGCCGCCCAGGCGCTGGCCCCCCTGCTTACTGCCGTGGGCATCCCGCCGGAGACGGTGGGCCTGATGCTGGTGCGGCCGGTGAGCGGCTCTGCTGCCCTGGGCGTGGGAGCGGAGCTGATCTCTACCTATGGACCCGACTCGGAGATTGGCCGCACTGCCGCCGTGATGCTGGGGTCGACCGAAACTACCTTTTATACCATCGCCGTGTACTTCGGGGCGGCGGGCATCGTCAAAACCCGCTATGCCGTCCCCGCCGCTCTGTGCGCCGACCTGGCGGGCTTTCTGGCTGCCGCCTGGGCGGTGCGGCTGATCTTCTGAGACAAAAAACCGGGACCCGCTGCTTGAGCAGCGGGTCCCGGCCTGTTTACAGGGAAAAATCTTCGTCTTTCAGTTTATCCAGATTGAGCGTCACCGGCGGGGTAGGTACCCGCTTCAGCGGATCATACCGGAAGGCCCGGCAGCTGCCCCCAGGGGAGACCACACCCTTCTTGACGCAGAGGATCTGCTCCTCGTCCAGCTGAGTGCCCCGTTGACAGTAGCAGCAGCGGGGTTCGATATCCTTTTGGAACAGCATGGAATCCCTCCTGTCCTTGTATAAATTCAGTACCTATCATTATACCACGGGCTTGCGGCGTTTGCCAAGGCTTTTTCGTGAACCCAGGGCTGCCGCCAGCAGAAAGCCCAGAAAGATCATCCAGGTGGCCAGGATGGAGGCGGTGAGGGCGCCGTGAAACTCCATACCGGCGATGCCGGCCACCTGATCGGCCAGGTAATTGGAGACGGGGGCGTTGAGGGGGACAAAACGGACTAATACCCCGATGAAAAGGGCGGACAGACCGCCGTGGAGCAGTTTGCCTACCAGGTAGGTGCCCACCGAAAGACCGCTGCCCCCGATGAAGGAGAGCACCTGACAGTGGACCGAGATACCTGCCCAGCCCAGCATAAAGGCGGCCATGGCCAACCGGCTGCTGAGGGCGCCGCCCTCCGACAGGGTGGACACCCCGGAGGAGATCTCCAGCGCGCCGGTGAGCAGCCGCTGGGCCCATTCCGGCGTCAGGCCGAAGGGAGCCAGCACGGTGCCCAGAACCTGGGCCAGACCGGGCAGGAAGCCGGAGCGGATAAGCAGCTGGATGACCACCGTAAAGAACACCACAAAGGCGCAGATATTTAAGGTAGAGAGAAAGGCGCTTTTCACCGAGCTGGTGAAGGCAGTGGAAAAGCGCTGGGCCTGAAACTGGGGCGCGGGACGGGTGGATTTTCCTCTGCCGCTGTCCTCGCCGGCCTTGTAGAAGCGGAAGAGCAGCCCCACACATACCGAGGCCAGGGCATGAGCCAGGTAGAGGAGGACTCCCACCGTACTGCTGGCGAAGATGCCTGCGCCCACCACGCCCAGGATAAAAGCGGGGCCGGAGTTGTTGCAGAAGGCCAGCAGCCGCTCCGCCTCGGTGCGGGTACACATCCCTTTCTCATAGAGGCTGATGGCGGTCTTGGCCCCTACCGGATAGCCCCCCACAAAACCCAGGGCAAAGGCGGAGGCGCAGGCTCCGCTGACGTGGAACAGAGGGCGCATGATCCCCTCCAGCAGCCGGCCCAGGTAGCGGGCCAGGCCCAGCTCCACCACCAGGGAGGAGAGCACAAAAAAGGGAAAGAGCGAGGGGATGATCACGTTGTAGCACAGCTGGAGGCCGGTGCGGGCCGCCTCCATGGAGGGCTTGGGGTAGAGCATCAGCGCCAATGTGGCGCACAACAGAACAAGACCCAGAATCAGATCGCGGACTCTGGCTTTGGACAGCAGCCGGGACATGGCACACACCTCCTTCACAGATGGGTATGCGCCATGGGGCCAAAAGTTGCCTGTCCTCCTCAGCCGGTGCGGAACACATGGCTGAAGAGGGTGTAATCCTGCTCCAGTTTGGTCAGCAGGCGGTAGGAGCCCCGGTGGAGGGTCCAGTCAATGACCACGCCCCGGAAATGGCGGAGCAGAAAATCGGCGGTCCACTCCGCCGACCAGCCGGGCAGCAGTCCGCCCTCCGCCTCCGCCTGGGCCAGGCAGCCGGCCATAGCCCGGAGGGTGAACCGGCTGGAGTCCATGGAGGAAGTGTCGTCGGGGGCGTCCAGACGCCGTTGATAGTACCGGGCCACCAGCTCCCAGCCCAGGTTTTCCAAAAATTCCGCATAGTTGGTCATGAGCCGCCACAGGCGGCGGGCGGGGGGATCGTCCTCATGACCCGCCAGGCACTGCTCCAGATAGGTGTCCAGGGGGGCGAAACCCCGGGAGAGCAGATCCTCCTTGGAGCGGAAGTGGTGATAGAATGCTCCGGTGGTGATGCCCGCCTGCTGGCAGATCTCCCGGATGGATACCTTGTCAAAGCTCTGCTTTCGGGACAGATCCATGGCGGCCTGCAAAATGGCCTGTTCGGTCTGCCTGGCCTGCTCTTTTCTGCGGGTCCGATAGTCCTCCATTGGCTTCCACCTCTTGACAGCAGCGGCTCTTTGCCGCTATAATTTAAGTAGTCACATAACGACGTTATGTCAGTTTCGCAATATTGATTATAGGGTAGGATGATCAACTTGTCAAACGTACAGAAGATCGCGCTGCTTACCGATTCCACCGCCGACCTGTCCCCTGCGCTGCGGGCGGATAAGCCCATCTATACGGTGCCCCTGAAGATCGTCTGCGACGACGGAGAATACTCCGACGGAGTGGACATCTTTGCCAAGGATGTGTATAACCGCCTCCATCGGGGAGAGCTGCCCCGCACCTCTCTGCCCGACGGCGGCAGCATCAGCGACACCCTGGACCGCATCAAGGCCGACGGCTATGAAAAGGTGCTGGCCGTCATGCTTTCCTCCGGGCTGTCGGGCACCTATAATATGGTGCGCCTCCAGGCGGAGACCCGGAAGGACCTGGACATCGCCGTGTTCGACTCCAAAAGCGGCTCCCTGGGTATGGGGATCATGGTGCTCCAGCTGTGGGAGGACATTCTGGCCGGGATGGACTGGGACACTTTGGTGAGCCACCGGGTACCCAAGCTGATCGAAAATACCTTCCCCTTCTTCTCGGTGGACACCCTGGAGTATCTCAGCAAGGGCGGGCGGATTGGAAAGGTGGCCGCCTTTGCCGGTACCCTGCTGAGCATCAAGCCGGTGATTTCCTTCGCCACCGACGGCCAGCTTCAGAGCGTGGCCAAGGTGCGGGGCCGCCGGCAGGTTCAGGACAAGATCCTGGAACTGATGGAACAGCACATCCGGCCCGGCGTCCGGTACAACCTGGGCATTGCCAACGGCGGCGCGCCCGAGGAGATGGCGGAATTTGCCGTCCGGATGAAGGAGCGCTTCCCCGACGCTGTGCATATGTGGGAGGGCGAGATTGACGCCACCCTCAGCGTGTACATCGGCGACGGTGTGCTGGGGGGCGGCATCCAGATTCTGGAGGATTGACAAGTACAAAAAAGCCTGCTGCTGCGGCAGCAGGCTTTTTTTATGGTTTTCAGGCCTGGTCCGGGGGTCCCAGGCGCTTGTGGATGTCCCGGCGGAGCAAGGTGTAGATCACCGAGGCGATGGGTACGCTGATGAGCACACCCACCAGGCCCAGCAGGCTGCCGCCCACGGTAACGGCGGCCAGCACCCAGATGCCGGGCAGTCCCAGGGAGGTGCCCACCACCCGGGGATAGATCACATTGCCCTCCACCTGCTGGAGGATGATGAGAAAAATCACGAAAATAAAGGCCTTCAGCGGGGAGACCATCAGCAGCAGGATGGCGGATACGATGGCGCCGATGTAGGCGCCCGCCACCGGGATGAGGGCGGAGGCTCCCACCGTGACGCCGATGAGGGGGGCGTAATCCGGCTGGATAAAGAGCATTCCCAGGGAACACAGGCTGCCCAGGATACAGGCCTCGATACATTGACCGGTAACAAATTTGGTGAAGGTGGCGGCGGTGAGGGAGACCACGTCCGAGATGGGGCCGGCCACCTTGGCGGGAACATAGGCCTTCAGCAGCCGCCGGCACTGGCCCAGCAGTTTGTCCCGGCCGGAAAGCATATAGATGGAAAAGACCAGGGCCAGCACGCCGGTGACCAGAATGGAGACCAGACCGGTGGTGAACTCCACCAGCCGGGGACCCAGGTTGGACAGGATGTTCAGGGCGTTTTTGAGCACACCCTCCAGGGTGGTGTTCAGGCTGGACAGGTCCAGCTGCTCGATGTCCAGGTGCAGGTATTCCAGCAGCTGGTTGATGGAGTTCTGGGCGTTGGTGATGTAGCCGCCCAGATTGAGCACAAAGGTCTGGATGCTCTCCACCAGCTTGGGCAGCACGAAGGAGAACAACGCCACGATCAGGAGGATGAGGGCCAGATAGGCGGTAAGCACCGCCAGCGGGCGGGCGGCCCCCCGGGCGGGTGTTTTGTCCAGCCCCCGGCTGTACAGCCGGTAAAAGAACTGACAGGGCCGGTTGAGGATAAAGGCCAGACAGAAGCCGATGATCAGCGGCTTAAAGACCGCCAGTAAAGTGCCCAGCACACCGCCGATCACATCCAGACGGGCCAGGACCATAACCAGCAGGACTGCGTATGTAATAATGAGCAGGATACTGCGGAAGAGTTTCTTATCCATGTGAGACCTCGATTTCTTTACAGGAACTGGTGCCTCCACTATAGCACCCCCGCCGCATACCGTCAACGGGAAAGCAGGATCTTTAAGAAAATTTAATTAGTGGCCGAATTAAATGCGGCCGGAAGATTTTGCTTGACAAACAAAGTGAGATTTCGTATAATCTAGTAAACAGATAGGAATTAAGTAGATTCCGGAAAGGAGCCACCGATGTCTGAAAAATTTGTCTACGCCGATCATGCGGCTACTACAGCCGTTACCGATACCGCTCTTGCCGCCATGCTGCCCCACTTTACCCGGGATTATGGCAATCCCTCCAGCCTGTATCGCTTTGCCCAGGAGGGCAAGACCCATCTGGAGGAAGCCCGGGCTCAGGTGGCCGCCTGCCTGAACGCAAAGCCGGAAGAAGTCTATTTTACCTCCGGCGGCACCGAGGCCGATAACTGGGCCCTGCGGGGGGTGGCCGAACTGATGGCCCTCAAGGGCAAAAAGACCGGCCATATCATCACTACCGCCATTGAACACCACGCCATTCTCCACACTGCCCAGTGGTTGGAGAAGCAGGGCTATGAGGTGACCTACCTGCCGGTGGACGGGGACGGTCTGGTGGACCCCGCCAACCTGGAACAGGCCATCCGGCCGGATACCATCCTGATCTCCGTCATGGCCGCCAACAATGAGATCGGTACCATCCAGCCCATTGCGGAGATCGGCGCCATTGCCAGAGCCCATAAGGTGCTGTTCCACACCGACGCCGTCCAGGCGGTGGGCCACATCCCGGTGGATGTGGAGGCGTGGAACGTGGACCTGCTCTCCCTGTCCGGCCATAAGTTCGGCGGACCCAAGGGGATCGGGGCCCTGTATATGAGAAAGCCCCTCCGGCTGCCCGCCCTCATCCAGGGCGGCGGACAGGAGAAGGGCCGCCGCTCCGGCACCGAGAACGTGCCCGGCGCGGTGGGTATGGCCGCCGCTTTGAAGGAGGCGGTGGACCATCTGCCTCAGGAGTCGGCCCGGCTGGCCGCTCTGCGGGACAAGCTCATCGCCGGCCTGTCCGTACTGCCCTATACCCGCCTCACCGGCCATCCGGTGAAGCGGCTGCCCGGCACCGCCTCTTTTGTCTTTGAAGGTGTGGAAGGTGAGGCCCTGTTGCTCCATCTGGACGCCAAGGGGATCTGTGCCTCCTCCGGTTCGGCCTGCTCCTCCGCCTCTCTGGACCCCTCCCATGTGCTGCTGTCCATCGGACTGCCTCACGCCATCGCCCACGGGTCCCTGCGGCTCTCCCTGGGAGCGGAGAATACCGAGGAGGACGTGGATTATATCCTGAAAGAAGTGCCCGCCGTGGTAGCCTACCTGCGGGAGATGTCCCCGGTGTGGGACAAGGAAGCCCAGAAACCCACCTGGGAACTGTAATTGGAAAGGAGCAACTACAATGCTGTATTCAGATAAAGTAATGGACCATTTTGAGCATCCCCGCAACGTGGGGGAGATCGAGAACGCCGACGGGGTGGGCCAGGTGGGCAACCCCAAGTGCGGCGACATCATGAAGATGTATCTGAAGATCGACGGCGACGTTATTACCGACGTGAAGTTCAAGACCTTCGGCTGCGGTTCCGCCATCGCTACCTCTTCTATGGCCACCGAGATGATCAAGGGCAAGACCATTGCCGAGGCCATGACCCTTACCAATGCCGCCGTGGCTGAGGCCCTGGACGGGCTGCCCGCCCACAAGATGCACTGTTCCGTGCTGGCGGAGGAGGCCATCAAGGCGGCTCTGGCCGACTACTATCAGAAGAAGGGGGAGCCGGTGCCCGAGTTCCTTAAACTGCCCTGCGACTGTGAGGAGGGGCACTGCTGCTCCTCCTGCGGATAACGAAAACGTCCTGCCGTGAAAACGGCAGGACGTTTTTGCTATGCGGGCGAAGGAAGCTGGGGCTCCGTCTCCGCCTTGGGCGGGGGAGCCAGCTGGAAGGTGACGGTGGCCTTAAACAGATCGCCGTCAATGCTCAGATCGAACTGGCCGTGCTGCAGTTCGGTGAGGCTGCGGGCAATGGACAGCCCCAGGCCGGAGCCGTCGGTGGTGCGGGAGGTGTCCCCACGGACAAAGCGCTCCATCAGCTGCTCGGGGGGGATGTTGAGCTGCTGCCGGGAGATGTTTTTCACCGCGAATACGGCGCTGTTATCCCGGCGGGTGATCTCCAGATAGACCCGGGTGCCCTCCAGGGCGTACTTGTTGCAGTTGGACAGCAGGTTGTCGATGACCCGCCACAGGTGGTGGCCATCCGCCATGATCCACACCTCTTCCTCCGGGTAGAGGGTGACCACCGCCAGATTACTCTGGGCAAATCGCTCCTCAAATTCTCCCAGGGCCTGCTGGACCAGCTGCACCATGCCCAGCCGCTCCAGATGGACGGGCAGGGTGCCGGTGGAGGCTTTGGAGGCCTCCACCAGATCCTCGGTCAGCTTTTTCAGCCGCTGGCTTTTCCGGGTGAGTACCTCAATATAGGATTGGACCTGGGGGTTGTCAATGGGCTGCTTCTTCAGCAGGTCCACATAGTTGATAATGGAGGTCAGGGGGGTTTTCAGGTCGTGGGATACGTTGGTGATGAGCTCCGCCCGGAAACGTTCGCTGCGGATGCGCTCATCCACTGCCTGGCTAATGGTGCCGCCCAGGTCGTTGAGCTGCTTGGCGTGCTGGGCCAGGTCGTGGTACAGGCCCCTGGTGTCGATCTTAAAGCTGGGATCTGCGCCCAGAATGTGGTCGGTGCCCTGGCGGACCCGGTGCCACTGGATGGCCCACCGGCACAGCAGCCACAGCACCAGGCCCTGGTAGACAGGAACAAGCACTATGGTGAGGGCGGTGAGGTAGGTACCCACCAGATAGAGCAGAAAGAGCACGATGACCCGCCCGGTCAGGGGCCAGCTGTGGGCGGCGTTGCGGATCGCCCGGCCCAGTACCTGGATCAGCCGCCAAACAAGGGTGTTGGTCCACAGGGTTTTGGTGCGGATGCGGGTCGTAAGGGTGAGCAGGGAGGAGAGCAGACACAGACCCACCCCGCTGGAGACGAGGGCCAGCCCCACCACCACATCGGTGGACGGGCCGTTGGAGTTAAGGGCCACTGCCATGGGATCGCCGCCGGTCAGCAGCAGGATGATGACCCAGAGTTCCAGCAGCACCAGCAGGTCCAGAGGAATACGGTCAAACCGGCTGGGGACGATATCCTCTCTGCCGGGACGGCGTCCCACCACCCGGCACAAAAAGACACAGGTCAGCACACAGGATACATCCAGCACCACGGTGAGCACCGCCAGAGCGGGCAGATACCGGGCATATTCGCTGAAATCCTGAGAGCTGTCCCAGAACTCGTCGTGGACCGACAGGGGATAGGCCACGCCGTATTCAATGGCCAGATCCATATAGAGCAGGCGGCTGTCCTGGGCCTGGTTGTAGTCCCAGGAGTTTCCGTTAAAGGTGTAGCCGTATTGAGCTGCCAGGGCGGCGTCGGTAGGGGTGAGCAGCTGCTCGGTGCCGTTGTCCAGCACCACATAGAGCAGATAAAACTGCTTTTCTCCGTTCCATACAAAGTAATCCTTCCGGCGCTCGCCGCCGTCGTTGTAGGTGACGTCAATGGAATCCCGCAGGACGGTATGGACGCTGCTCTCCACCGTTTTTCCGTCCTCCAGATTGGAGTAGACCAGCGCGCCGCTGTCATTGCGCCGGATGGTAAAGCAGAAATTGGTGCGCTCGCTGTCCAGCGCATATTCCAGGTCGCTGAGGCGCTGCTGGTCCAGGTAGGACAGCGGAGCCTCCCAGGCCTGATACTGGAGCAATCGGGCCAGTTCTTCCACCTGCACCATGCGGTTGCTCATGTATTGGGCGCAGGAGTTGCTGGAGTAGTAGCCTACGCCGGTCCACAGGGTGTCCCACTGGGAGAGGATAAACAGGGTGGCCCAGAAGCCCCCAACGCCGGTGCCCAGGGCCAGAAGGAAGGCGATCGCCTTCACCGCCAGCCGGGTCCCCAGTTTTTTCATGGTGTTTCCCCCTCCTTTTGAATGGGTCAAAGCTTTTCCATCTTGTAGCCAAGCCCCCACACCACTTTAATGTATCTGGGGTTGGCCGGATCGATCTCGATTTTTTCTCTCAGGTGACGGATATGGACTGCCACGGTGTTCTCCGAACCCAGGGAGGGATCGTTCCATACCAGTTCGTAAATCTGGCTGGTGGAAAAGACCCGGCCGGGATTTTTCAGCAGCAGAAGGAGAATATTGTATTCCAGGGGAGTCAGGTTCACCTGGTCCCCATCCACGGTGACCGACTTGGCGCTGTCGTCCAGGACAATGCCGCCGTTGGTGAGCAGTTGAGTGTTTTCGCTGGTGCCGCTTTTGCCGCCCAGGCTGGTATACCGCCGCAGCTGGCTCTTCACCCGGGCGATGACCTCGATGGGGTTGAAGGGCTTTGTGATGTAGTCGTCGGCGCCGATGTTCAGCCCCAGAACCTTGTCGGCATCCTCACTTTTGGCGGTGAGCAGGATAATGGGAACATTGAACTTTTCCCGCAGCTTGGCGGTAGCCCGGATGCCGTCCAGGCCGGGCATCATGATGTCCATCAGGATCAGGTCCACCGGCTGGGCCTCGGCTGCCTTGATGGCCTCCAGTCCGTCGTAGGCCTTGACGGTGCGGTAACCTTCGCTGGTCAGGTAGATGTCCAGGGCGGAAACAATGTCGCGGTCGTCATCACAGACGAGAATGGTATACATAGGCTCACCTCGTATGCTGTAAAGAATAGCAGACGTCTTTTAAGGGCGGAACGGGAATTTGTTTAAAAAGCCTTTAAGAGCGTCTGGTCTGATGCGTGTTATATCTCATTGTACCTCCAACCACCGGTAAAAGCAAATGCAGGGGTAAATGGCCTCTTCTTCTTTTTCAACGAAGAGGAAAAAACTGTGAAAAATGGTATCGTGACGTAAAAAAGACTTGCGGATTGGGAGACGGACGGATATAATGATGAATAAACGCATATTGCGGCGTCCCTGCCGTGCCGTGAAGCGGCCGGCGGGGCTCGCCGTCTTTTTATGGCTGGGGAAGGAGGCAGGCAACGATGGTGCTCCGGATGGAGGAAGGCGACGCCTGGGCGCTGCTGGCCCGTCTGATCAGGGAGAACTTTGGCCGGACGGAACTGCCCCGGGTGGCCCGCATGGAGTCGGGGAAGCCCTGGTTTCCGGATGTGCCCGGCCTGCACTTCAACTTGAGCCACAGCGGCGGCCTGGCCCTGTGCGGGGCAGGTGAGGCTCCGCTGGGGGTGGATGTAGAGCGGGTGCGGCCCCGGCGGGCAGGATTGGCCCGTTATGTCCTCTCGGAGAAGGAATTTGCCTGGTTCCAGGACCGGGGGGGAGACTGGGGAAGCCTGTATACCCTGTGGACCCTGAAGGAGGCCAAGGTCAAGTGCCTGGGGACCGGCCTGCGTCAAGCGCCCCGGACCATTGGCGTGCCTCTGCTGGAGCCGGGACAGACGGGGGAACAAGACGGCCTGCGCTTTGGGGCCTACGCCGGTCCGGACTGGCGGGCGGCGGTGTGTACCGCTGGAAAAGAGCCCCTGCCCCGGCAGGTCTGGGCGGGAAAGTGACAATCTGTTTCTTTTTCTTAATATCTTTTTAAGAAACAGGCTCTGATTTTCTAAAAGAACACCCGCTATACTTGACCATGAGAAAGAGTATCGTGAGGAGGGAGCAGCGTGAATATCCTGATCGTAACGGGTAAGTTCGGCATGGGCCACTGGTCGGCCTCCATGTCCCTGCGTCAGCAGCTGCTGCGGGCTTTCCCGGAAGCACAGGTGGAGGTCATGGACCTGATCGCCTATACCAACCACAACTCCGAGTCCATGTACAAGTGGTTCAATGTCCTGGTGACCCGGGGCAGCGGACTGTTCAACCTTTATTATAAGTTTACCCAGAACAAGGATTCCGACGAACGGCCCCTGAATGATGAGCAGTGCCCCGACCGGGTGGAGGAGCTCTTCGAGCGCAAGCGGCCCGATGTGATCATCGCCACTCATCCCATCTGTGCCCGCATTGTGGCCCGCTGGAAGAAGGAGACGGGGAGCAGCCTGCCCATGGTGACCTGCGTCACCGACCTGACCAGCCATTCCGAGTGGATCCACCGGGTTACCGACTGCTATCTGGTGGGTACCGAGGAGATCAGGGAGCGGCTGGCGGCCAAGGGGGTCAACCGGGACATCATCTATGTCACCGGTATTCCCGTCCGGGCGGAGTTCAAGCTGCCCGTCCACCGGGGCGACCGAAAGGAACGCAACCTGCTCATTATGGGCGGCGGCCTGGGCATGATGCCCCGGAAGGATTCCTTCTATGAGGCGCTGGACACCATGCCCGGCGTACATACCACCATCATTACCGGCCGCAACCAGAAGCTGTACGACCGGCTGGTCAACAAATATGAGAACATCCGGGTGATCGGCTTTACCGACCGGGTCTATGAATATATGGCCTGGGCCGACCTGGTGCTCACCAAGCCCGGCGGCATCACCATGTTTGAGAGCATTTTCTCCGAGCTGCCCATTCTGGCCTGGGAGCCCTTCCTGGAGCAGGAGAAGAACAACGCCCGTTTCCTGGTGAAGCGGGGACTGGGCCGTGTGGCGGCCAAGGAGCCCGACGAGTGCCTGACCGCCATTCGGGAACTGATTTATGACGACTATACGCTGGCGGATATGTCGGCTAAAATGCACGCATTGAAAGAACAGCTGGAGCAGGAGAGCCTGACCCATATCCTGGCCCGGCTCACTGCGGGAAAAGGGGTGTGCGCCTGATGGACAAACGGAAGAGCTTGGTCGGTATCGGGCTGATCCTGGCTCTCATGGCCTTTACCGGCTATATGCTGCTCCGGGATATGTCCTTCTCGCGGCTGGCCAGCACCCTGCGGCAGCTCAATCCGCTGTGGCTGCTGATGGGGCTGGGTATGATGTTTGTGTTTGTGGGCAGCGAGGCCCTGTGTTCCAGGATCGTTTTGGGGCGTCTGGGCCATAAGGTGCGCTACCGCCGCTGTCTGGGTTATTCCTTTGTGGGCTTTTATGTCAGTTCCATTACCCCCTCCTCTACTGGCGGTCAGCCGGCCCAGGTCTACTATATGTCCAAGGACAATATCCCGGCGGCCCACGGCGCGCTGAATATGATGCTCATCGCGGTGTGTTATCAGGCGGTGGTCATCGTCTATGCTCTGGCGGCGGCCCTGACCCACTTTTATCTGGTGCAGAATCTGGGGAGCGGTCTGGGACTGCTGCTGCTCTACGGTGTGGTGGTCAACGGAAGCCTGACGGTGGGAATGCTCTCCCTCATGTTCCTGCCCAACGCTGCCCGCAAGCTCACCGGCGGCGTGCTCAAACTGCTGGTGAAGGTGCGCATCATCCGCAATGGGGACAAGGCCCGCCAGCGGCTGGAGAAGCAGATGGAAGAGTACCACAAGGGTGCCCAGTGCGTCAAACAGAATCCGGGCATGATGGTGGGCCTGGTGCTCATCACCATCGTCCAGCTCACCGCGCTCTTCTCCGTTCCTGTGGCGGTATATTACGCCTTCGGCCTGTCGGGCGCCAGTCCGCTGGAGATCATCGCCACCCAGGCGCTGGTGACCCTGGCGGTGGCCAATCTGCCGCTGCCCGGCGCCGTGGGCGCCTCTGAGGGCGGCTTTGTGACCGCCATGGCCCTCTTCTTCGGTTCCAGCCTGGTGACGCCTGCCGTGCTGGTGTCCCGGGGCATCAGCTTCTACTCCTTCCTGGTGATCAGCGCCATTGTCGCGCTGGCGGTCCATCTGCGGACCCGCCGCCAGCGGAGAATGGAGGATTCCACCCCTTACCCTAAGCAGGCCCGGGGGCCTATCGTGACCTGAAAAACGGCGTCCTATGGACGCCGTTTTTTCCTCTTGTGCCGCCGGGCCGGGTGCATTATAATCAGGGAGAAGAACAAAGGAGGCGGGATGATGTACTATTTGGGGATCGATCTGGGCGGCACCAACGTGGCTGCCGCTGTGGTGACTGAAAACGGTGAACTTTTGGGCAAGGTCAGTCTGCCAACCCCCCGGGGTGTGCCGGCGGAACAGGTAGCCGATCAGATGGCGGCAGCCTCCCGGGCGGCGGTGGAGCAGGTGGGCCTGTCCATGGATGATATTGAGTCGGTGGGCATTGGTTCCCCCGGTACCATTGAGCCTGATACCGGCGTGATCCGGTTCTGGTCCAACCTGGACTTTTCCAATGTGCCCCTCACCGCCCTGATGGAGGAGCGGCTGAACAAAAAGATCTACCTGGAGAACGACGCCAATGCCGCCGCTCTGGGCGAATTTGCCGCCGGCGCCGGCAAGGGCAGCCAGTCCATGATCGCCATTACCCTGGGTACCGGTGTGGGCGGCGGCGCTGTCCTCAACGGCAAGCTGTATACCGGCTTCAACTACGCCGGCATGGAAGTGGGCCACTTTGTCATTGAGCACGACGGCCGGCTGTGTACCTGCGGCCGGAAGGGCTGCTTTGAAGCCTACTGCTCCGCTACCGCCCTCATCAAACGGACCCGTGAGGTCATGGAGGAACACCCCGACTCCAAGCTGTGGGAGTTGGCGGGCACTCTGGAGGCGGTCAACGGCCGCACCCCCTTTGACGCCGCCGCCCTGGGCGACGCGGCCGCCGGAAAGGTCATCGATGAGTATGTGGATTACCTGGGCTGCGGTGTGGCCAGCCTGGTGAACATCTTCCAGCCGGAAGTGTTCTGCATCGGCGGTGGACCCTCCGCCCAGGGGGAGACGCTGATGGCTCCCGTGCGCTACATCCTGAATCGGGAGGACTACGCCCGCAACAGCGTCCACCGTACCCGGCTGGTGCGGGCGGCTCTGGGCAACGACGCCGGTATCATCGGCGCGGCCCTGCTGCCTCTTTTCCGATAAGTCCGAAACAGGGCCCGCCATCCGGCGGGCCCTGTGCTTTTGGGGCGGCTTACTCCACCGGCTCGTAGCCGTCGCAGCAACAGCCGAACTCTTCCTGCTCCTTCCCATCCTCCGGCCGGGGAAAGGCCAGCAGGGACAGGCCGAACAGCGCCGCCGCCCCCAGAGCAATGACCTGAAGCCGGTGTTCCTCCAGCCAGGGACGGCGCTCCTCCAGAGCGGGCAGCTTGAGGGCGCCCGCGTACAGCAGGGCGGCGCCGCCGCCGCACAGCGCCAGCCGGAGCAGGACCTGCATCTTGTCTGAAATGGGCTCCATGATACCCCTCCTTTGGTTCCAGTATAGCGGAGAAGGAGGGGCTCCATGCCCCGGACTTAAGAAATTGTGGAGAATTGGTTAAGATTTATCCGGCGGCCTTGTATGCGCTGAAAAAATCGGCTATAATGTGACAAGATTTTGGAAATTGTCCGCCCTGAGGGCGGAATTTACAGTATTGAGGGCGACTACATGAAAGGCAAGCAGAAACAGCATCCATCTCCTCAGGCTGTCCCCCGTCCCCGGCGGGATGTGCCCCGGGTGAGCGCCGATCCCAATCTGGGCCTGACCATGGCCCAGGTGCGGGAGCGCCAGCAGAACGGCTGGGCCAACGATCCGGTGGAATCCCCCACCAAGACCGTGGGGCAGATCGTGCGGGCCAACGTCTTTACCTTCTTCAACTTCATCTTTGTGGTGCTGGCCGCTCTGCTGATCTTTGTGGGATCGGTGGAGGACCTTTTGTTCCTGCTCATCGCCATGGCCAACACCGGCATCGGCATTTTGCAGCAGTTGCGCTCCAAGCACACCATTGACAAGCTGAACCTGCTGGCGGCTCCCCGGGCTAACGTGGTGCGGGAGGGGCAGCTGGGCTCGGTGCCCGCCTCCCATCTGGTGCGGGACGACGTGGCCGAGCTGGCCTCCGGCGATCAGATCCCTGCCGACGCCACGGTGCTGGCCGGTCAGGTCCAGGTCAACGAGGCCCTCATTACCGGCGAGGCCGATGCCATTATCAAGCGGCCGGGAGACGCCCTGCTCTCCGGTTCCTTTGTGGTGGCGGGACGCTGCCGGGCCCGGCTGGACCGGGTGGGGGCGGAGTCCTACGCCGCCCGCCTTACCCTGGAGGCCAAAAAGGACGTCACCGTGGGCAAGAGCGAGATGATGTCCTCCCTGGACAAGCTGATCCGGGTCATCGGTATCCTGCTCATCCCCATCGGCATCGCCCTGTTTGCCAAGGAATTTTTCATCGTGGGCCGCACCTTCCAGGAGACGGTGGTGTCCACGGTGGCTGCCCTCATCGGCATGATCCCCGAGGGCCTCTACCTGCTGACCAGCGTGGCTCTGGCGGTGAGCATGATCCGGCTGGCCCAGGGCAAGGTGCTGGCCCAGGATATGAACTGCATCGAGACCCTGGCACGGGTGGATGTGCTGTGCGTGGACAAGACAGGCACCATCACTGAGCCCCGGATGGAGGTGGGCGAGGTGGTGTACCTGGACCCGGAAAAGTACGCCGAGACCGAGGTCACCGAGATCCTCAACGCCTTTTATCAGGTTTCCGAGGCGGACAACGATACTGCCCGGGCCATGCAGAAGAAGTTCCACGGCCGGTCGGCCTGGCACGCGGAAAAGACCATCCCCTTCACCTCCGCCACCAAGTGGAGCGCCGCCGTCTTTCCCGGCCACGGCGCCTATCTGGTGGGCGCTCCCGAGTTCATCCTGGGGCCCCGGTACGGGGATCTGAAGGAGCAGGTGGACCCCTGGTCCGCCAAGGGCTACCGGGTGCTGTTGGCCGCAGAATACCAGGGGATGCCCGACCAGAAGGGGCTGGACCCACGGCGGGTGTGCCCCATGGCCCTGGTACTGCTGTCCAACCGGGTGCGGGAATCGGCGCCCAAGACCTTCCAGTTCTTTGCCGAGCAGAAGGTGGCCGTTAAGGTCATTTCCGGCGATAACCCGGTGACGGTGGCCGAGGTGGCCCGTCAGGCGGGCATCCAGGGGGCGGACCGCTATGTGGACGCCGCCACCCTCCACTCCGATGCCGACATGGACCGGGCGGTGCGGGAATTTACCGTGTTCGGCCGGGTCACCCCCGACCAGAAGCGCAAGCTGGTCCAGGCCCTCCAGCGGGCGGGTCACACCGTGGCCATGACCGGCGACGGCGTCAACGACGTACTGGCCCTGAAGGACGCCGACTGCGGCATTGCCATGGCTTCCGGTGCGGAGGCCGCCTGCCACGCCGCCCAGCTGGTGCTCCTTAACTCCGACTTTGCCGCCATGCCCAAGGTGGTGGCCGAGGGCCGCCGGGTCATCAATAACATCCAGCGGGCCGCCGCCCTCTATCTGGTGAAAAACATCTTCTCCTTTTTCCTGTCTATCATCTCCCTGTTCGCCACCTTCCCCTACCCGGTGACCCCGCTGCAGATCTCCTTCCTCAGCGCCGTCACCATCGGCGTGCCCTCCCTCTTCCTGGCTCTGGAGCCCAACCACGCCCTGGTAAAGGGAAAATTTCTTACCAACGTGTTCCGGGCAGCCCTGCCCGGCGGCCTCACCGACCTGATCATCGTGCTGGGGCTGGAGGCCTTCTATCTGGTCTTTGGCTTTACCACCGATGAGTTGTCCACTATGTCTACCATCCTGCTGGTGGTCATCGGCCTGCTGGTGCTCTATCAGGTGTGTAAGCCCTTCGACTGGAAGCGGCGGGTACTGATGATCGCCATGTCTGCCTCCTCCGCGGTGGCCATCATCTGGTTCGGGGCCAGCTTTGGCCTGAGCCAGCTGACCATCCAGTCCTTCCTGGTGCTGGTGGTGTTCCTGTGCCTGTCCTACCCGGTGATGAACGTGCTGCTGAAGGTATGTCAGTACGGCGCCCTGCTGTGGGACAAGGCCAGACATATGAGGCGCCGCACATGAGTCTGACGGTACGGCCCTACCGTCCGTCGGACTGCCCCATTCTGGCGGAGCTCTTTTATCAGACGGTTCATGGGGTGTGCGGACAGGACTACACCCCGGAGCAGCTGGATGCCTGGGCCGACGGACAGGTGGATCTGGCGGCCTGGGATGCCTCCTTTCAGGCCCACACTACTTTGGTGGCGGAGTGGGACGGGATGGTGGCTGGCTTTGCCGATCTGGCCGACGACGGCTACCTGGACCGGCTCTATGTCCATAAGGATCTCCAGGGCCGGGGGATTGCCACCGCCCTGTGCGACGGCCTGCCCGGCGCCCGGCTGACCCATGCTTCTCTTACCGCCCGGCCCTTCTTTGAACACCGGGGCTGGCGGGTGGAGCGGGAGCAGCAGGTGGAGCGCCATGGGGTCAAATTGACCAATTTTGTCATGGCACGGGAACCGGCCCGTGCGCCCATATGACAAGAAATTACCTTTACTTTTCCCCTGAACCCTGATATAATGAGCGGAGAATTGAATTGTATCCGCAGTTGCGGCAGTGCCGCGAAAGGGGAAGCCGGTGCAAATCCGGCGCAGTCTTACCTCTACTGTAAGCGTGGACGAAGGCGCGAATACCATTGGCCCGTTGGGCTGAGAAGGTGCGCCGGAGGAGGAAACGCAAGCCAGGAGACCCGCTGCAGGGATACCGTATTGCGTAGCTCTGAGGTGGAGAGGTGCGGCATTTTTTCATTGAAAAAGGCCCTCCCCAAAGCTGGGGAGGGCCTTTTTGTGTCGAAGGAGGCGGTCTGGTGCTGGAACTGTATATCCCGGTGGGGAACAAGCAGCTGCGCTGCGGCTATACCACCGGCACTTGTGCCGCCGCCGCTACAGCCGGGGCGGTCCGGCTGCTGCTTACCGGGGAGGCTTTGCCCGCAGTGCGGGTGGATACCCCTGCGGGGATCACGGTGGAGGCTGAACTGCTGGAGCAGTCCGCCGGAACCGGCTGGGCCAGCTGTGCCGTCCGGAAGGACGGCGGGGACGATCCGGATGTGACAAACGGTACCCTGATTTTTGCCCGGGCGGAAAAAACCGGCGCCCCCGGCATTATCATCGACGGCGGTACCGGCGTGGGCCGGGTGACCCGGCCCGGGCTGGACCAGCCGGTAGGCGCAGCTGCCATCAACTCCACCCCCCGGATGATGATCCGGCACCAGGCGGAGGAGGAGATGGCCAGGGCGGGCTATACCGGCGGGCTGTCCATCACCATTTCGGTTCCGGAGGGAGAGACGCTGGCCGCCCACACCTTCAACCCCCGTCTGGGTATTGAAGGGGGCATCTCCATCCTGGGCACCAGCGGTATCGTCCGCCCCATGAGCGAGGCCGCCCTCATCGACTCCCTCTACCTGGAGCAGGATATAGCCAAAGCCGCAGGCGTGACCGAGCTGCTGGTCACCCCCGGCAACTACGGGGACTCCTTCGCGGAGGGGACTCTGGGCCTGGACTTGACCCACCGCTGCACCTGCAGCAACTATCTGGGTCACGCCATCGACCACGCTGCCGGGCTGGGCTTCCGATCCTTCCTGCTGGTGGGCCACCTGGGCAAGCTGATTAAAGTGGCGGCGGGGAACATGAACACCCACTCCAAGGTGGCCGACGGCCGGCGGGAGACCCTCACCGCCCACGCTGCCCTGGCGGGCGGGAGCCCGGCGCTGCTGAAAGCCCTCTTTGCCTGCCCCACCACCGATGCCGGGGTGGAGCTGCTGAAAGAGGAGGGGCTGCTGGAGCCGGTGATGGCCTCCATTGCCCAGGCCCTGGAGGAGGTATTGCACCACCGGGCCGGACCCGATCTGGCCATTGAGGCGGTGTTCTTCTCCAACCAGTACGGACTGCTGGGCAAGACAACAGGGGCCGGGAAATTGCTGGCCCTGCATCAATATCAATCGTAGGGGCGGCCTTTACGGCCGCCCGCCGGTACAGATAGGAGTTTCGATTATGGTACATTTCATCGGCGCGGGCCCCGGTGGGGCCGATCTCATCACCGTGCGGGGCGCCAGGCTGCTGGGGGAGGCGGATGTGATCATCTACGCCGGTTCCCTGGTGAACCCCGCCCTGCTGGATTATAAAAAGGAAGGCTGCCAGGTCTATGACAGCGCCAAGATGACCCTGGAAGAGGTCATCGAGGTGATGAAGGAGACCGAGGCCAGGGGGGGCACTACCGTCCGGCTCCATACCGGCGATCCCTCTCTGTACGGCGCCCACCGGGAGCAGATGGATGAGCTGGATCAGCTGGGCATCTCTTACGATGTGACCCCCGGCGTGTCCTCCTTCTCCGGAGCGGCTGCTGCCCTCTGCGCGGAGTATACTCTGCCCGATGTATCACAGTCGGTTATCATCACCCGCATGGCGGGCCGCACCCCGGTGCCTGAGGGGGAGCAGCTGCGGAAGATGGCCTCCCACGGCTGCACCATGGTGCTCTTCTTGTCCACCGGCCTGCTGGAGCAGGTGGAGGAGGAGCTGATGGCGGGGGGCTATGCGCCCGATACCCCGGCGGCCATCGTGTACAAGGCTACCTGGCCGGAGGAAAAGGTGTACCGCTGCACCGTGTCCACCCTGGCGAAAACCGCCAAGGAGAACCATGTAACCAAGACGGCCCTCATTACCATCGGTTATTTTCTGGGGGATGATTACCAGCGGTCCAAGCTGTACGACCCCACCTTTACCCATGAATTCCGGGAGGCCAGCAAGTGACGGCGGCCATCATTGCCTTTACCCGGCGGGGGGCGGCTTTGGGCCGTACCCTGGCTGACGCGCTGGAGGCCACCCTCCATGTGCCTGCCCGGTTCGCCCCTGAAGTGGGGGCGGAGGCCTATGACAGCCTGGAGGGCTGGACGGAAAAAGCCTGGACCGAAGCGGACGCTTTGATCTTTGTGGGAGCGGCAGGCATCGCCGTCCGGGCCATTGCCCCCCATGTGAGGGATAAATTTACCGACCCCGCCGTGATAAGCGTGGACGAGACGGGGCGGTTTGCCATCCCCCTGCTGTCCGGTCATGTGGGAGGGGCCAATGAGCTGGCGGTGAAGGTGGCCGCCCTTACCGGCGGTCAGGCGGCGGTGTCCACCGCCACCGACGTCAACGGCCTGTTCGCCGTGGACGTGTGGGCCAGGGAGCGGGACATGGTCATCACCGACCGGGTGCTGGCCAAGGAGATCTCCGCCGCTCTGCTGGAGGGGAAGGGCGTGGGCTTTGCCAGCGACTTTGACCACCCCTGCCCGGCGGGACTGACTCGCGGCCCGGCGGAGCTGGGTGTGTGGGTCACCTACCGGAGGGAAAAGGGACCCTTTTCCCGAACCCTGCGGCTGGCCCCTAAGGGGCTGGTCCTGGGCATTGGCTGCCGGAGAGGAACTCCCATGGAGACCATCCAGACGGCGGTGGATGAGGCCCTGTCCGGCTATGAAGCCCAGGCGGTGACCCAGGTGGCCACCATTGATCTGAAAGAAAACGAGCCCGGCCTGCTGGCCTTCTGTGCCGCCCATAACCTGCCCCTGTCCGTCTTTTCGGCGGTGGAGCTGGAACAGGCGGAGGGAACCTTCACCCCATCCGCCTTTGTGGCCCATATCACCGGGGTGGACAACGTGTGCGAGCGGGCGGCAGTGTGTGCCGGAGGGACTATTCTGGTGCCCAAGCAGGCAAAAAACGGCGTCACCGTGGCGGTGGCGGGAAGGAAGATCCTATGAAAAAAGTAACTGTCATCGGACTGGGCCCCGGCGGGGGCGCCGACCTCACCGGCCGTGCCCGGGCCGCTTTGGAAGGGTGCGACCTGATCGTGGGCTATACCGCCTATATTGAACTGGTCAAGCCGGATTTCCCGGAGAAAGAGGTGCTGTCCACCGGGATGCGCCGGGAGGTGGACCGCTGCCGGGCTGCCGTGGAGGCCGCCCTCACCGGCAAGGACGTGGCGGTGGTGTGCTCCGGCGATTCCGGCGTGTACGGCATGGCGGGGCTCATCTACGAGGTGGCCCAGGAGTATGACCCCATCGAGATCGAAGTGGTGCCCGGCATCACCGCCGCCTGCGGCGGCGCCGCTGTGCTGGGCGCCCCCCTGACCCACGACTTCGCGGTGATCTCCCTGTCCGATCTGCTCACCCCCTGGGAGAAGATTGAGAAGCGTTTGAGCGCCGCCGCCCAGGCGGACTTCGTCATCTGCCTCTACAACCCCTCCAGCCGGAACCGGCCCGACTATCTGCAGCGGGCCTGCGACATCCTGCTGCGGGATAAGGACCCGGAGACCGTGTGCGGTACCGTCCGCAACATCGGCCGGGAAGGGGAGGAGTGCAAGCTCCTCACCCTGGCCCAGCTGCGGGACACCCAGGTGGATATGTTCACCACCGTGTTCATCGGCAATAGCCAGACCAAGGTGCTGGGCGGTAAGATGGTAACTCCCCGTGGCTACCTCCAGCGGGGGGGATAAGATGAATATCCTGCTCTTCGGCGGCACCGGCGAGGGGAGAGAGCTGGCCCAGTGGCTGCTGGACCAGAAGATCCCCACCCTGGTGTGTGTGGCCACCGAGTACGGCGAGACCCTCCTGCCTCCTGAGGCGGAGGCCCATGTGGGCCGGATGGACCGGGAGGAGATGGAGAAGCTGATGGCCTCCCGCCCCTTCACCCATGTGGTGGACGCCACCCACCCCTACGCTGTGGAGGTGACCGTCAACATCAAGGCGGCGGCGGAAGGGGCCGGTCTGCCCCTCCTTCGGCTGGTGCGCCAGTCCGACGGAGAGGACCTGTGCCACAAGGCGGGAGACATGGCCGGGGCGGCGTATATGCTGGAGCGGTTGCCGGGTAATGTGCTGCTCACCACCGGCAGCAAGGAGCTGGACGCCTTTGCCAAGCCCGGTCTGGTAGAGCGGTGCTATCCCCGGGTACTGCCCATGGCGGACTCCCTGGACCGCTGCCTGAAGCTGGGTTTTCCGCCCAAAAACATCATCTGTATGCAGGGCCCCTTCTCCAAGGAGCTGAATGTGGCCCTGCTGAAGCAATATCACATCAAGACTCTGGTGACCAAGGACACCGGGGGTTACGGCGGGTTCCGGGAGAAGGCGGAGGCCGCCCGTGAGGCGGGGTGCGCGCTGCTGGTGGTGGAGCGGCCCCGGGCTGAGACCGGCCTGACCCTGGAAGAATGTAAGGAGAAACTGCTGCGGGAGGGAGAAGCATGAAAGTCTATCTCATCGGCATGGGTATGGGCGCCCCCGAGACCATGACGGTGTGGGCGCTGGAGGCCGTCAAGGAGTGCTCCACCCTGGTGGGCGCTCCCCGGCTGCTGGAGCCCTTCCAGGAGAGCCACACCTGCGTCCCCCTCATCGCCGGAAGCGATATCGCTGAATACATCGAAAAGCAGCAGGAGGGTCCCGTCGGGGTGCTCCTGTCCGGGGACACCGGCTTCTACAGCGGAGCCAAAAAGCTGTGGACCCTGCTGGGTAATCACGAGGTTATTACCATCCCCGGCATCTCTTCCCTCAGCTACTTCTGCGCCAAGCTGCACACCAGCTGGCAGGACGTAAAGATCGTCAGCGCCCATGGCCGCAGCCACAACGTGGTGGGGGAGATCCAGCGCAACAGCCGCACCTTCGCCCTCACCGGCGGAGCCACCAAGGCGGAGGACATCTGCAAGGAGCTCACCCGCCGGGGGCTGGGTGGGGTCACTGTCTCGGTGGGAGAGCGGCTGAGCTACCCCGACGAGCGGGTGGTCACCGGTACCGCGGCGGAACTGGCGGGGCAGTCCTTTGCCGATCTGTCTGTGGTGCTGGCGGAGAACCCCGACCCGGTGGTGCGGCCCTTCAACTCCCCCGGCCTGCCCGACGGGGCCTTCCTCCGGGGGGACGTGCCCATGACCAAGGAGGAGGTGCGTACCCTGGCCATCTCCAAGCTGCGGCTGGAGGAGCACCATGTGGTGTGGGACGTGGGCGCCGGTACCGGCTCGGTGTCGGTGGAGTGTGCCCTGGCCTGCCCTGCCGGGCAGGTGTACGCCGTGGAGAAGAAGGAAGAGGCCGTGGCCCTGCTGGAAGAGAACAAGGCCCGGTTCCACACCGGCAATCTGGTGGTGGTGTCCGGTACCGCCCCGGCGGCCTTGGAGGATCTGCCCGAACCCGACCGGGTCTTTCTGGGGGGCACCTCCGGTGAGCTGGAGGAGATTCTGAACATCATCTTCCGGAAAAATCCCGCCGCCCGGGTGGTATGTACCGCCGTCACTCTGGAGACGGTGGCCGAGGCGGCCCGGCTCTTCGCCCCTCTGGAGGGGGCTGACATGGTGCAGGTGGCCGCCACCCGCACCCGGCAGGCGGGCCGATATCATCTCATGGACGCCCAAAATCCGGTGTGGATCTTCTCCGGGGAGGGACGTGTATGAGTACCCCCCGGTTGCTGCTATGCGCCCCCGCCAGCGGAGGGGGCAAAACCACGGTGACCTGCGCCCTTTTGCAGGCCCTGATGGATCGAAAGGTAAATCCTGTGGCCTTTAAATGCGGCCCCGACTACATCGACCCCATGTTCCACAGCAAGGTCATCGGGGCCAAGAGCCGCAACCTGGATCTGTTCTTCCTGGGGGAGGACCGCACCCGGTCCCTGCTGGAGCACAACAGCGTGGGGTCCGGCCTGGCCCTCATCGAGGGAGTCATGGGCTACTACGACGGCATCGCCATGAGCCATGAGGCCAGCGCCTACCATCTGGCCAAAGCCACCCGCACCCCGGCGGTGCTGGTGGTGGACGGCCGGGGGAGCGCTCTCACCCTGTCCGCCGTGGTCCACGGCCTGAAAACCTTCCGGCCGGACAGCGGCATCCGGGGCGTGATCCTCAACCGGGTGTCCCCCATGCTCTACCCCCGGCTGAAGGAATGTATAGAGGCCGAGACCGGCGTCACGGTGTACGGGTTCCTGCCCAGCCTGCCCGACTGTGCGTTGGAGAGCCGCCACCTGGGCCTGGTCACCGCCGACGAGGTGGCGGGCCTGAAGGAGAAGCTGAAAAAGCTGGCCGCCCAGGCGGAGCAAACCATGGATCTGGACGGCCTGCTGGCCCTGGCCGCCTCCGCCCCCGACCTGGACGCCGGGCCTCTGGACCTGCCGGAGCCGGTAGAGGGTACGCCGGTCATCGCGGTAGCCCGGGACAAGGCATTCTGCTTCTACTATGCCGACGGTCTGGAGCTGCTGGAGAAGCTGGGAGCCAGGCTGGTGGAGTTCTCCCCCCTGGAGGGCCAGGCCCTGCCGGAAGGCACTTGCGGCCTCTACCTGGGGGGCGGCTACCCGGAGCTGCTGGCGGAGCAGCTGAGCCAAAATACCGCCATGTTGTCCGCCATCCGGAACGGGGTGGTGGGCGGTCTGCCCACCGTGGCCGAGTGCGGCGGCTTCCTTTACCTCCATGAGATGTTGGAGGATACAAACGGAAAAGACTGGCCCATGGCGGGGATCATTCCCGGCCGGGCCTGGAATACCGGCAAGCTGGGCCGGTTCGGATATGTGACCCTCACCGCCCGTACCCACGGCCTGCTGTGTCAGGCGGGAGAAGAGCTGCCCGCCCACGAGTTCCACTACTGGGACAGCCGGCAGCCCGGCGACAGCTTCCGGGCCCAGAAACCTTTGAGCAATCGTGGTTGGGACTGCGGCGTTCATACCCCTACCCTGTACGCCGGTTTTCCCCACTTTCATTTCTGCGCCAAGCCCCATATGGCCCGTAATTTCGTGGCGGCGGCACGCCGCTATCAACAACAGGAGGCATCGCTATGACACTGGAAGAAGTGGTCCGTTCCATTACCCCCGCCGATCAGAACGCGGCGGCACAGGCCAAAGCCCGCTGGGACTCCATCGCTAAGCCCCTGGGCAGCCTGGGCGCTCTGGAGAGCGCGGTGATCCGCATGGCAGCCATCACCGGCACCCCCAATGTGGACATCTCCAAGCGGGCGGTGGTGGTGATGTGTGCCGACAACGGCGTGGTGGCTGACGGAGTCACTCAGACCGGGCAGGAGGTTACCGCCATCGTGGCGGAGAATATGTCCACCGGTGACACCAGTGTGTGCGCCATGGGCCGGGCCGCCGGGGTGGAGATCGTGCCGGTGGATATCGGCGTGGCCACCCCCCTCCATGGAGAGAGGATCTTGCAGAGAAACATCTGCCGGGGCACCGCCAACCTGTCCCAGGGTCCCGCCATGACTCGGGAGGAGGCGGAGCGGGCCATCCTGGTGGGGGTGGAGGTGGCCCGTGACCTGTGTACCCAGGGTGTACGCCTGCTGGGCACCGGGGAAATGGGCATCGGCAACACCACCACATCTTCCGCCGTGGCCGCTGTATTTTTGAATAAAGAGCCGGAGGTCATGACCGGCCGGGGCGCCGGCCTGTCCAGCGAGGGCCTGGTGCGGAAGATCCACGCCATTGAGCAGGGCATCGCCGTCAACCGGCCCGACCCCAGCGATCCCATCGACGTGCTCCACAAGGTGGGCGGCCTGGATCTGGCGGGCCTGGCGGGCGTGTTCCTGGGCGGTGCTATGTGCCATGTGCCGGTGCTGGTGGACGGCTTTATCTCCTCGGTGGCCGCCCTCATCGCCGCGAGGATCTGTCCCATCTGCAAGGACTATATGCTGGGTTCCCACGCCTCCGACGAGCCGGCCAGCAAGCTGGTGCTGGGCGAGCTGGGTCTGGAGCCCTTCCTCTATGCCGGTATGCGGCTGGGAGAGGGCACCGGCGCGGTGGCAGTGATGCCCCTGCTGGACATGGGCCTGGCGGTGTACCGGGAGATGACCACCTTTGAGGCCACGGATATTGAGGCATACCAGCCTCTTACCTGAGGTTTTTGTGATTTGTAGGGGCGGGTGTCCACACCCGCCCGTTGGAAGGGAGGAATCACCATGTTAATCCTGGTTTCCGGCGGCTCGGCCAGCGGGAAGTCGGAATTTGCCGAGAAGCTGGTGACCTCCTCCGGCCTGGGAAAGCGGATCTACCTGGCTACCATGCAGGTGTGGGACGCCGAGAGCGTCCGCCGGGTGGAGCGCCACCGGCAGATGCGTGCCGGCAAGGGCTTTGAGACGGTGGAATGTCCCACCAATCTGGCGGACATCATATTGCCTCCCGGCTGTGCCGTGCTGCTGGAGGACCTGTCCAACCTGTGCGCCAACGAGTACTTTTCCCCCGACGGAAAGGACGGCGCTCTGGACCGGGTGCTCTCCGGCATCCGCCGGGCGGCGGAGCAGGCGGAGCTGCTGGTGGTGGTCACCAACGAGCTCTTTTCCGACGGCATGGATTACGACCCCGTCACCCTGGACTATCTGTCGGTGCTGGGGGAACTGAATCGCCGGGTAGCCGCCCTGGCGGGACAGGTCTACGAAGTGGTGTGCGGCATCCCCGTGGCGTGGAAAGGAGAACGTGCGTGAAAAGTCTCATCATTGCCTTTGCCATGTACTCCAAGGTCCCCATGCCCCGGGTAGACTGGGAGAAGAAGGCCCTGTCCTGGGCCCTGTGCTTCTTCCCCCTGGTGGGAGCGGTCATCGGTGCGGTGCTGTACGGCTGGATGGCCCTGGCCCGGTACCTGGGCTTCGGCCCCCTCTTCTTCGCCGCCTTCGCCTTGCTCATCCCCATCGCCCTCAGCGGAGGCATCCATCTGGACGGCTTCTGCGATACCTGCGACGCCCTGTCCTCCCACCAGAGCCGGGAGCGCAAGCTGGAGATTTTGAAGGATTCCCACACCGGGGCCTTTGCCATCATCTGCTGCGGGCTCTACCTGCTGGTATTTTTCGCCTGCTGGAGTGAGGTGGCGGCAGCGGGGCGGGCCGCATTGGTGCTGGCGTTGGGGCCGGTGCTCTCCCGCAGCCTGTCCGGTCTCTTTGCCGTTACCCTGCCCAACGCCCGGGGCACCGGCCTGCTGGCCACCTTTACCGACACCATGGATACCGCCAAGGCCCGTGGCGTCATGGTGATCTGGGTGGTGGCCTGCGTGGCCGCCATGCTGTGGCTGGACCTGTGGACCGGCGGCGCCGCCCTGCTGGGGGCAGGACTGGCCTGCCTGTACTATCGGGTCATGAGCCAGCGGCAGTTTGGAGGCGTCACCGGCGATCTGGCTGGCTTCTTCCTCCAGATCTGCGAGCTGGGCATGGTGCTGATGGTGGCTGTGGTCCAGAAAATCGAGGTGTTGGTATGATACTCATCATTGGCGGCGCGGGCCAGGGCAAGTTGGACTATGTGCTGCAAAAAACCGGATATACCTCCGACCAGGTGGCCCATACCCCGGAGGAGGCCAAACAGAAGCCCGTCTTTGACGGCCTGGAACAGTGGCCCCACCTGGACGAGGAGGAGCTGCTGACCGCCAATCCCGACCTGATCCTCATCTGCGACGAGGTGGGCTGCGGCGTGGTACCCATCGACCCGGACCAGCGGGCCTGGCGGGAGGACGTGGGGCGGCTGTGCTGCCGTCTGGCCAAGCGGGCGGAGCGGGTGGAGCGCATTTTCTGCGGCCTGCCCATGACCCTGAAAGGAGACAAACCATGGAACTGATCCTCATTCGGCACGGAACCACCAAGGGCAACCTGGAGAAGCGGTTCATTGGTATGCTGGATGTACCGCTGGCTCCCCAGGGGGAGGAGCTGGCCCGTCAGGTGGGGCCCACCCTGCCCCGTGTGGAGCACATCTACCGCTCTCCCCTGATGCGGTGCCGCCAGACGGCTCAGCTGCTGTGGCCGGGGGTGGAGACCACCGTGATCGAAGAGCTGCGGGAGACCGACTTCGGCCCCTTTGAGGGCAAAAACCACGAGGAGCTGAAGGACGATCCCCTGTATCAGGCCTGGATCGGCCAGGGCGACCGTTTGAACTTTGCTGCTATGCCGGTAGGGGAGACCGCCGAGCAGGTGGTGGAGCGGGTATCCGTCGGCCTTAAGAAGCTGACGGAGGACGCCGCCGCCCGCGGCTTTGAGCGGGTGGGCGTGGTGTCCCACGGCGGGGCGCTGATGGGCCTGCTGTCCAAGTATGGCCGCCCGGAGCGGGAGTATTACGGCTGGATGTGCCCCAACTGCGGTGGCTTCCGTATGGCCCTGGACCCGGATACCCTGGAACTGACGGTGCTGGAGGAGTACAAAGGATGAGTTGGTGGATCAGTCATTTGACGGCGCTGCTCATTGGCTTCTGCCTGGACCTGCTGCTGGGGGACCCCCACTGGGCTCCCCACCCGGTGCGGGCCATCGGTGCCCTGATCTCCGGGTTGGAAAAGGTGCTGCGGAAGCTCTTCCCCAAGTCCCACGGTGGTGAGCTGGTAGGGGGCGTGGTGCTGGTGCTCCTCACCCTGGCGATCCCCACCGGTCTGACGGTATTGCTGCTGTGGGGGTGCTGGCTGGTCAGCCCCTGGCTGGCTCTGGCGGTGGAGAGCGTGATCAGCTACCAGCTGCTAGCCACCAAGTCCCTGGCCGTTGAGAGCCGAAAGGTATACGATGCCCTGAAGACCGGGGACATGGACAAGGCCCGGTACGCCGTCTCCATGATCGTGGGCCGGGACACCGACCGGCTGGACGAGGCCGGGGTAACCAAGGCGGCGGTAGAGACGGTGGCGGAAAACGCCTCCGACGGCGTCATCGCCCCCCTCATCTTCCTGGCCATCGGCGGCGCGCCCCTGGGTATGTTCTATAAGGCCGCCAACACCATGGACTCCATGGTGGGCTATAAAAACGACAAATATCTCTACTTTGGCCGGGCGGCGGCCAGGTGGGACGACATTCTGAACTTCATTCCCGCCCGCATCTCCGGTGTGCTCATGTGCCTGGGGGCTGTGGCGGCGGGGTACGATGGGAAGAATGCCTGGCGCATTTTCAAGCGGGACCGGAAGAAGCACAAGTCCCCCAATTCCGCCCACACCGAGGCGGTCTGTGCCGGTGCCCTCCAGCTCCGTCTGGTGGGGCCCAGCTGGTACTTCGGCAAGCTGGTGGAGAAGCCCACCATCGGGGACGATCAGCGGCCCCCTGAGCCCCTGGATATCCTGCGGGCGGGCCGGATCCTGTACGCTACCGCCTTCTTCGCCCTGCTGCTCTTCTGCGGGGTGCCACTGCTGATTTTATTGTTCCCCTGAGGGCGGATGCCCACTTTGTCCACGAAAAGGAGCGTTGTTATGCCAGTCTACACCCACGGCGGGGATATCCTCACCGCCCAGACCGCCTACGGCGGGGAGGTCCTGGACTTTTCCGCCAACCTGAACCCCCTGGGGATGCCTGCCCCGGTGGCGGAGGCGGCCCGGCAGGCGGTGGACCAGTCGGCCTGCTACCCGGACCCCCTGTGCCGGGACCTGCGGCGGGCCATTGCCGCCCACGACGGGGTGGGGGAGGAGCAGGTGGTGTGCGGCAACGGAGCCGCCGACCTGATCTTCCGATTGGTGTTTGCGCTGAAACCGAAAAAGGCCCTGGTCACTGCTCCCAGTTTCTCCGAGTATGAGGAGGCCCTGACCTGCGTGGGCTGCCAGGTGGCCCGGTACACCCTGGATCAGGATAAAAACTTCGACCTGGACGCGGGCTTCGTGGACGCTATCGAATCGGACACCGACCTGGTGTTCCTGTGTACCCCCAACAACCCCACCGGGCGGCTGATCGATCAGGACCTGCTGAAAGCAGTAGTGACACGGTGTGGTGCTGTGGGCGCGGTGCTGGTGGTGGACGAGTGCTTCCTGCCTCTGGCCACCGGCGGGCCGGGGCTGGCCCCCTGGCTGGCCAACCACCCCCAGTTGGTGCTGCTGCGGGCCTTCACCAAGAGTTACGCCATGGCGGGGCTGCGGCTGGGCTACTGCCTGACGGCCAACGAGGGACTGCGGGAGCAGCTGGGCAAATTCGCCCAGCCCTGGAGTGTGTCCACCCCCGCTCAGGCGGCAGGCGTGGCGGCCCTGACTTGCTGCCCCCACTGGCCGGCGGAGGGCAGACGCTTTGTGGAGGAGGCCCGGCCCGGTCTGGCCGCCGGTCTGACGGCGGCGGGCTGTACCGTGATCCCCGGGCAGGCCAACTATCTCCTGTTCCGGCTGCCCGGTGTGGCCAATCTGAAAGAAAGACTGCTGGAGCGGGGGGTGCTCATCCGCTCCTGCGCCAACTACTACGGCCTGGGCCCCGACTGGTACCGGGTGTGCGTCCGGGGCGAAGAAGAAAACCGGCGGCTGCTGGCCGCCCTCAGCGAGGTGCAGTGATGGCAAAGGCAATTATGATCCAGGGTACCGCCTCCAACGCCGGCAAGTCTCTGCTGGCGGCGGGGCTGTGCCGCATCTTCAAGCAGGACGGCTACAAGGTGGCCCCATTCAAGTCCCAGAACATGGCCCTCAACTCTGCCATCACCCCCGACGGGCTGGAGATGGGCCGTGCCCAGGTCATGCAGGCCCAGGCGGCAGGTGTGGCCCCCGACGTGCGGATGAACCCCATTCTCCTGAAGCCCACCAGCGATGTGGGCTCCCAGGTTATCGTCAACGGCATTCCCCGGGGTACTATGAAGGCGGGAGATTACTTCAAGTATAAGAAAAACCTGATTCCCGACGTGATGGAGGCTTATTCCTCTCTGGGGTCGGAGTATGATATCATCGTCATCGAGGGGGCGGGCAGCCCGGCGGAGATCAACCTGAAAGAGGACGATCTGGTCAACATGGGTATGGCCCGCATGGCAAAGGCCCCCGTGCTGCTGTGCGGCGACATCGACCGGGGCGGCGTGTTTGCTTCCCTCTACGGCACGGTGAAGCTGCTGGACCCGGACGAGCAGGAGATGATCAAGGGCCTTATCATCAACAAGTTCCGGGGCGATGTGGAGATTCTCCGCCCCGGCCTCACCCAGCTGGAGGAACTGGCGGGCAAGCCGGTGCTGGGGGTGGTGCCCATGCTGGAGGTGGACGTGGACGACGAGGACTCCCTGTCCGCCCGATTGTCCAGATCCGGTAAAGTTGGCCTGGTGGACGTGGCGGTGATCCGCCTGCCCCGGCTCAGTAATTTTACCGACTTCAACCCCCTGGAGCGGATGGAGGAGGTCTCCCTCCGCTATGTGGGGAGCGCAGGGGAACTGGGCCACCCCGATCTCATCATCCTGCCCGGCACCAAGAACACTATGGACGACCTGCGGTGGCTGCGGCAGAGCGGCCTGGAGGGCGCAATTCTGAAGCACGCCGCCAAGGGCGGCGCGGTCATCGGAATCTGCGGCGGCTATCAGATGCTGGGCAATACCGTCTCCGACCCTGATGGGGTGGAGGGAGGCGGCACCCTGGCGGGGCTGGGCCTGCTGCCCTCTGAGACCGTGTTCCAGGGCGAAAAGACCCGCACCCGGGTGACCGGAACCTTTGTCCAGGCCGGGGGCATCTTCGCTCCTATGGCCGGTGTGGCCTTTGAGGGCTACGAGATCCATATGGGCAAGACGGAGAGCGCCGCCGCCCCGCTGGTGCAGTTTGCCACCCAGACCGGGGAGGAGCACACCGACGGCCTCAGCAATGGCAACGTGTGGGGCTGCTACGTCCACGGCATCTTTGACAAGGCCGGCGTGGCCGAGGCCCTGGTGAATGCCCTGATGAAGGCCAAGGGCCTGGAGGGCCAGGCCGCCAGTGTGGACTGGCAGGAGTACGCCCAGCGGCAGTATGACAAGCTGGCGGACGGTTTGCGGGCCAGTCTGGACATGGAGCGGATCTACCGCATCCTGAACGGGGAGGAATGACCCATGAAAAAGATAGAGTTGCAGCGGGTGGCCCCCGCTGACATTGAGGCCAGAAGCATGGAGATCATCGGCCAGGAGCTGGGGGACCGGGTGTTTCCCGCCGACCAGCTGCCCATCATCAAGCGGGCTATCCACACCAGCGCCGACTTCGACTATGCCGACAATCTGGTATTCTCCCCCGACGCGGTGGCGGCAGGCATTGCCGCCATCAAGGGGGGCTGCACCATCGTCACCGACACCCAGATGGCCTTCTCCGGTGTCAATAAGAAGGTGCTGGAGAAGTTCGGAGGCAAGGCGGTGTGCTTTATGTCTGACCCGGACGTGGCCGCTGAGGCCAAGGAGCGGGGGGAGACCCGGGCCACCGTGTCCATGGAGCGGGCCGCTCAGCTGGAGGGCCCCCTGGTGTTGGCCATCGGCAACGCTCCCACCGCTCTGGTGCGGGCCTGTGAGCTCATCGAGGAGGGGAAAATGGCCCCCGCTCTGGTGATCGGCGTGCCGGTGGGCTTCGTCAACGTGGTGGAGAGCAAGGAGCTGCTCCTCACCATGGACACCCCCCACATCGTGGCCCGGGGCCGCAAGGGGGGCAGCAACATCGCCGCTGCCATCTGCAACGCCCTGCTCTACCAGGCCAGCAACAACGTACGGGAGTGAACGATATGAAACCACAAGCCCTTCTGGCGGTGTCCTTCGGCACCAGCCACCGGGATACCCTGGAAAAGACCATCACCGCCATCGAGAAGGCCCTGGCCGCCGCCTTTCCGGAGCGCACTCTTCGCCGGGCCTTCACCAGCGGTATGATTTTGAGAAAGCTGGAGCGGGAGGGCACCCACATCGACGACGTACCCGCCGCCCTGGAGAAGCTGGCGACGGAGGGATACACCGACGTGCTGGTCCAGCCCACCCACATCATGAACGGCGACGAGTACGACAAGATGATGGCTCTGGCCGGCCCCTTCGAGGGCCGGTTTGAGAAGCTGACCTTCGGCCGCCCCCTGCTCACCGAGACGGGGGACTACCTGGACGCGGTGGGGGCCCTGCTCCAAGACCTGCCCCAGGCAGAGGAGGGCAAAGCCATCCTCTACATGGGCCACGGCACCGAGCACTTTGCCAACTCCTGTTACGCCCTGCTGGAGTATGTGTTCCGGGATATGGGCCGGAAGGACGTGGTCATCGGCACGGTGGAGGGCTACCCCGGCTTTGGGGAGGCGGTGCGCCGTATCCAAGAGCTGGGTGCCACAAACGTAGAGCTGCGCCCCCTGATGATCGTGGCGGGCGATCACGCCAAAAACGATCTGGCGGGGGAGGAGGAGGACTCCTGGAAGTCCCTGCTGGAACAAGAGGGCTACGCCGTCAACTGCGTGCTCCAGGGCCTGGGAGAGTTTCCCAGTATCCAGGCCCTCTTCGTCAAGCACGCCGGAGAGGCCAAACAACTCCAGGCGTAAGCCTGTTTGCATAGAGGGCCGGGAAAAGGGAAGCCGGGTGCAAATCCCGCGCAGTCCCGCTGCCGTAAGAGAAGAGCCGCCGGGCACCATGTCACTGGGAAAACCTGGGAAGACGCGCGGTGGCAGAGAGGCTCAAGCCGGAAAACCTTGCCCGGCCCGGAAACCACCCACCTACGAGTGATAGGAAAGGATGAAACAACCATGAAAACTCTGACTGCCAACAAAACCGTCCGCGCCGCGGCGGTGCTGGTGGGGCTGCTGGGTCTGATGACCATGAGCGCCTCCGCCATGCACATCGCCGAGGGTATGCTGCCGGTGAACTGGGCCATTGGCTGGGGCGCGGTGTGCGTACCCTTCGTGGTGGCCGGCTTCTTCTCCATCAAGAAGAAGATCGACCAGGCCCCCCGGGCCAAGATCCTGCTGGCCATGTGCGGCGCCTTCGCCTTCGTGCTGTCCGCCCTGAAGATCCCCTCGGTGTCCGGCTCCTGCTCCCACCCCACCGGTGTGGGCCTGGGCGCCATCCTGTTCGGGCCCCTGGTGATGACGGTGCTGGGCCTCATCGTGCTGCTCTTCCAGGCCCTGCTGCTGGCCCACGGCGGCCTCACCACCCTGGGCGCCAACGTATTCTCCATGGCCATTGCCGGGCCTATCGTGTCCTGGCTGGTCTATAAGCTGCTGCGGAAGGCCAAGGCTCCCGCCGCTGTGGCGGTGTTTGCCGCCGCCGCCCTGGGTGACCTCTTCACCTATGTGGTCACCTCGGTCCAGCTGGGGGTCATCAACGGCGGCATGGTGAAGTTCCTTACCATCTTCGCTGTGACCCAGATCCCTCTGGCCATTGCCGAGGGCCTGCTCACCGTGGTCATCTTCAACGTGCTGGAGAAGTACAGCAAGACCGAGCTCCATGAGCTGCAGGTGCTGTAAGGAGGGGACGGATATGAAAGTTTGGCAGAAAAATTTGATTTTGATCCTGTTGGTGGTGGTCATTGCCGCCGTGCCCCTGTGGCTGCTGCCCAATGCTGAGTTCGGCGGAGCCGACGGCCAGGCTGAGGAGGCCATTATGGAGCTTAACCCCGACTATGAACCCTGGTTTGAGCCCATTCTGGAGCCCGCCAGCGGCGAGGTGGAGTCCATGCTCTTTGCCCTCCAGGCCGCCATCGGCGCCGGTGTGGTGGGCTTCATTCTGGGCCGCATCACCAAGAAGCCGGACGGGAAAGAGAAAGGAACGAACTGACCATGGGCACCGACCGCTACGCCTATCAGTCCCGCCTGCGGCGGGTGTCTCCCATGCCCAAGCTGCTGCTGACGGTAGTCGCTCTGGTGATCTGCCTGTGCTGTGACAGCGTGGCGGTGGGCCTGTTTACCCTGATTCTGATGGGGGTACTGATTACCGCCCTGGGGGGACTTTCCCCCAGGGTGTACCTCCATTTTCTCAAGGTGCCGCTGATCTTCCTGGTCATCGGCTGCCTTACCATCGTGGCGGGGGCCTACCCCGCCGGGACGGAGATGGTGGCCGCCATTCCGGTGGGCGACAGTTTGTGGGGCTTTACCATGGATGGCCTATGGATGGGCGGACGGATCTTTTGTAAGGCCCTGGGGGCGGTGGGATGTATGTATTTTCTCTCCCTCAATACCCCCGTTACCGACCTGACCATGGCCCTGGGGAAGCTCCATGTGCCCAAGCTGCTGGTGGAGCTGATGGAGCTGATCTACCGCTTCATCTTCGTGCTGGCCGAGACGGCCGACCACATCCGCACCGCCCAGGATTCCCGGCTGGGCTACCGGGGGTTCCGCCGGTCGGTGTCCTCCCTGGGGATGCTGGCATCCATGGTGTTCCTGCGGGCATGGCGAAAGGCCGACCGTATCTATACCGCCCTGGAGTCCCGGGGCTATACCGGCAGCCTCACCACCCTGAATGATGCCTACCGTCCGGGGTGGGGGCTGCTCCCCCTCACCGTATTTGCGGCGGCGGGGCAGATCGCCATTTGGTTTGTGGAAGGGAGGCTGCTGCCGTGAAGGCCATCCAGGCAGAAGATCTGTGCTATACTTATGAGGACGGCACCGTAGCGCTGGACCATATTACCTTTGCCGCGGAAAAGGGCAAGGTCACCGGTATTCTGGGGGCCAACGGGGCGGGCAAATCCACCCTGTTTCTCAGCCTCAACGGGGTGCTCACCCCCAAGAGCGGCAAAGTGCTGCTGGGGAGCCAGCCGGTGCGCTACGATAAAAAGGGCCTGCTGGAGCTGCGCCGCCGGGTGGGTATCGTGTTCCAGGACCCGGACGATCAGCTCTTCTCCGCCGACGTGTACCGGGACGTGTCCTTCGGCGGGGTGAACCTGGGCCTGCCGGCAGAGGAGGTCCGCCGCCGGGTGGAAGCGGCTCTGGACCGCACCGGCGTGTCCCATCTGCGGGACAAACCCGCCCACGCCCTGTCCTATGGCCAGAAGAAGCGGGTGGCCATCGCCGGAGTGCTGGTGATGGAGCCGGAGGTGCTCATTCTGGATGAGCCCACCGCCGGTCTGGACCCCCAGGGTGTGAGCGACATCATGAAGCTGCTCACCCGCCTGCGGGACGAGCTGGGCATGACGGTGCTCATCGCCACCCATGACATGGACATCGTGCCCCTGTACTGCGACTACGCCTACCTGCTGGGGGGCGGCAAGGTGCTGCTGGAGGGCACGCCGGAGCAGCTCTTTGCCGACCCGGCGGCCCTGCGGGCCAATCATCTCCGTCTGCCCCGTATCGCCCACCTGATGGAGGTGCTGCGGGAGGTGGATGGTCTGGACGCCGACCGGTCCGCCGCCACCATCGGGGCGGCCCGGCGGGAGATCCTGCGAATGCTCAAGGAGGAAAACCAATGAGAGGAATGTTGTACGGCGTGGGGGTTGGCCCCGGCGATCCCGAACTGATGACCAAGAAGGCGGAGCGCATCATCCGCCAGGCGGCGGTGCTGGCCGTGCCCGACCCGGGCCGGGGGGAGAAGACCGCCCTCAATATCGTGGGGGAACTGGCCGACGGCAAGGAACTGCTCACCTGCGAGGCCCCTATGGTGCGGGACCATGCCGCTCTGGACGGGGCCTACGAGCGCAACGCCGACCGGGTGTGCGCCGCCCTGGACGGGGGCAAGGACGTGGCCTTCATCACCCTGGGGGACCCCACGGTGTACTCCACCTACCTCTACCTCCACAAAAAAGTGGTGGCCCGGGGGTATGACGCCCAGATCATCCCCGGCGTTCCCTCCTTCTGTGCGGTGGCCGCCAAGCTGAACATGGCCCTGTGTGAGAAGAGCGAGCGGCTGCTCATCGTCCCCGCCTCCCACAAGGATGTGTCCGACTGCCTGGACCTGGACGCCAACCTGGTGTTCATGAAGGCGGGCCGTGAGATCGGGGCGTTGAAGGATACCCTGGCAGCCCACGGCCTGCTGGACAAGGCCAGCCTGGTAGCCAACTGCGGCATGGAGGGGGAACTGGTGTGCCCCCGCTTTGCCGAGTTGGAGGAAGGCAGCGGCTACTTCTCGGTGGTGCTGGTGAAAAAGGGGGAAGAGGCGTGAAGCTTATTATGACCGGCCTGGACTGGCATAAAGCCCCCATCGACCTGCGGGAACAGCTGTCCTTCACCCGCAATCAGGTGCTGGAGCTGGACCGCCGCCTGTCCCGCCGGGAAGGGGTGGAGGGCTGTGTACTGCTGTCCACCTGCAACCGAACTGAGCTCTACCTGTCCTGCGGGGAGGGCCCCCTCCCCGACCCGGGAAGGCTGCTGTGCGCCGAGGCGGGGGTGGAGTACGGCCCCTTTGAGGCCGCTTTTGTCACCCGGACGGGGGAGGAGGCGGCCCGCCACCTGATGGAGGTGGCTGGCGGCCTGCGCTCCCAGATCTGGGGGGAGGATCAGATTGTCACCCAGGTGAAGGGAGCCGTCCAGGCTGCCCGTGAAGTGGGCACGGCGGACGGGGTATTGGAGACCCTGTTCCGCAACGCCGCCGCCGCGGGCAAGGAGATCAAGACCCGCGTCCGCTTTATTGGCGTGCCCCGGTCGGCGGCCCGGTCCGCTGTGGATAAGCTGTCCGCCCACCTGGGGAGCCTGAAGGGCCGGAAGGCCCTGGTCATCGGCAACGGGGAGATGGGGCGGCTGGCCGCCTCCCTGCTCCACCAGGCAGGGTGCGCCGTTACCGTGACTCTGCGCAGCTACCACCACGGGGAGACCGTGGTGCCCGCCGGGTGCGCCGTTACCCCCTATGATGGGCGGTATCAGGCCATGGAGGGCATGGACCTGGTGATCTCCGCCACCACCAGCCCCCACTATACCGTGACGGCCTGGGAACTGGCGGAGCTGTCCCGGCCCCCTCATGTGCTGGCCGACCTGGCCATCCCTCGGGATATCGAGCCCCAGGTTGCCACCCTGCCCGGATTCACCCTCTATAATGTGGACGACCTGGGGGTGGACGCCAGCCGGGAACTTCCACCGGAGGCAGCGGAAATTGTGGAAAAGTATCTGGACCGGCTGAACCAGTGGGAGAACTACAAGAATTGCCTGCCCGGCCTGGAGCGGGTGAAGCAGGCGGTGGCCGCCCGTGTGCTGTCCACCGACCTGGAGGGCCCGGAGGCCCGGGAATTGGTGGAGCTGGCGGTAAGCCGTGCGGTGGATCTGCTGTCCGGCGGGTTGAAGGACAACCTGACCCCGGAGGATCTGGAGCGGTGTGCCGCCAAGATTGAAGTGCATACTGCCGCCAAGCCCCGGTGGAGTTTACCGCCGGAAAAGCACTTCCGTTTTCCACTTTTCATCGACCTGGTGGGGAAAACTGCTGTGGTCATCGGCGGCGGCGTGGTGGCCTGCCGCCGGGCGGAGGTATTGGCCCGCTTCGGGGCGGAGGTCACCGTTATCGCCCCCAGGTGTAAACCCCTGGACGGGCGCATACAGTGGGAAGGACGGCCCTATGCCCCCGGCGATCTGGCGGGCGCCGCTATTGCGGTGGCCGCCACCGACGATCGCTCCGTCAACCGCGCTGTGGGGGAGGAGGCCCGCGCCCTGGGTATCCCGGTGAGCGTGGCCGACGCCCCGGAGGAATGCACCTTCTTTTTCCCCGCCATCTGCACCGGGGACAACATCGTGGCCGGAGTGGCGGGGCGGGGAGACGACCACGCCCGCACCGCCCGGGCCGCCAAGGCCATCCGGGCCGTACTGGAGGGATTGGAATGAAGACCATACGGGTGGGCAGCCGGGAGAGCAAGCTGGCTGTCATTCAGTCTGAGCTGGTGATGGAGGCCATCCGGGCCCATCACTCGGAGATTGCGTTAGAGCTGATGACCATGAAGACCACCGGCGACAAGATCCTGGACCGCACCCTGGACAAGATCGGCGGCAAGGGCCTCTTTGTGAAGGAGCTGGACGCTGCCCTGCTGGACGGCCGGGTGGATCTGACGGTACACAGCTGCAAGGATCTGCCCATGGAGGAGGACCCGGCCATTCCTCTGGCGGGCTTCTCCAAGCGGGAGGACCCCCGGGATGTGCTGGTACTCCCTGAGGGCGTGACCGAGCTGGACCCCGCCAAGCCCATCGGCTGCGCCTCCGCCCGGCGGGCGGTGCAGCTCAAGGCCCTGTTCCCCCACATGGAGGTGGCTCCGGTGCGGGGCAATGTGCTGACTCGCCTGCGCAAGCTGGACGAGGGCCAGTATTCCGCCCTGGTGCTGGCTGCCGCCGGTCTGAAACGGCTGGGGCTGGAGGGGCGCATCACCCGGTATTTCACTGTGGAGGAGATGATCCCGGCGGCGGGTCAGGGCATTATGGCTCTCCAGACCCGGGCCGGGGAGGACCTGAGCTATCTCAGCGGCGTGGTGGATGAAGCGGGCACCCTGTGCGCCCAGGCCGAGCGGGCCTTTGTCCGCAAGCTGGACGGAGGCTGTTCCTCTCCCATTGCCGCCCACGCCGTGATCGAGGGGGAGACCATCACCCTCACCGGCCTCTATGTGGACGAGGCCGGGCAGGTGTTCCGGGACAAGATCTCCGGACCCAAGGAACAGGGAACCGCGCTGGCGGAGCAGCTGGCCAATTCCATGAAGGAGGGAAATCCATGCCTGGTAAAGTAACATTGGTGGGGGCGGGGCCGGGCGATCCTAGCCTGTTGACCCGGAAGGGGCTGGAGGTCCTCCAGAAGGCGGAGGTGGTGGTGTATGACCGGCTGGTCAGCCCCGCCATCCTGGCCATGATGCCCGAGAAAGCCGAGCACATCGACGTGGGCAAGCAGGCCTCCCGCCACCCGGTGCCTCAGGATCAGATCAACCAGATCCTGCTGGACAAGGCCCTGGAGGGCAAGAATGTGGTGCGCCTCAAGGGCGGCGACCCCTTCCTCTTTGGCCGGGGCGGCGAGGAGTTGGAGCTGCTGGCCCAGCACGGCGTCTCCTTTGAGGAGGTGCCTGGCATCACCTCCGCCATTTCCGCCCCCGCCTACGGCGGTATTCCGGTGACCCACCGGGACTGCTGCTCCTCCCTCCACATCGTCACCGGCCATCAGCGGGCGGGGAAGGAGCTGGACATTGATTTTGAGGCTTTGGTGCGCACAAAGGGCACCCTGGTCTTTTTGATGGGCGTCTCTGCCCTGCCCCAGATCTGCAAGGGACTGCTGGACGCGGGCATGGAGCCCCATATGCCCGCCGCCGTGGTGGAGCGGGGCACCACCCCCGCCCAGCGGCGCATTTCCGCCACCCTGGGCACCCTGCCCGCTGTGGCGGAGAAAGCCCAGGTGGAGAGTCCTGCCGTCATTGTGGTGGGCAAGGTGTGTGCTCTGGCGGAGGACTTTGACTGGTTCGACAAGCTGCCCCTGAAGGGCAGACGGGTGGTGGTCACCCGGCCTCGGGAGCGGGCGGGTACCCTGTCTGCCCGGCTGCGTGCCCTGGGGGCCGATGTGTGGGAGTATCCCTGCATCGCCACCGTCCCCCTGGACCCCTGTCCCGAAGTGGACAGGGCCATGGAGGGGCTTTCTGACTATGAGTGGCTGGTCCTCACCAGCCCCGCCGGGGTGGAGGCTCTGTGGCAGTGGCTGGAGGGCCACGGCAAGGACGCCCGTGCCCTGGGTGGTGTCAAGCTGGCTGCCATCGGCCCCGGCACCGCCCGTGCCCTGGCGGCCCACGGTCTGAAAGCCGACTATGTGCCCGAGGTGTACGACGCCGCCCATCTGGGAGCGGGCCTGCCCGCCACCGGCAGGGTGCTGGCCCTCCGGGCGGAGGAGAGCTCTCCCGCCTTGACAGAGGGATTGGCAAGGCGTAACATTGCCTGTGACGACGTGGCCAGCTACCGCACAGTGTATGAAAACCCCCGCTCTCAGCAGCTGCGGGAGGCGGTGGAGGAGACGGAGGGCCTGCTGGTGACCTTTACCTCCGCCTCCACCGTGAAGGGCTTTGTCTCGTCCGTGGGAGAGGATGCCAATTTCTCCCGTATGGTGGGTATGTGCATCGGGGCCCAGACCGCCGCCGAAGCGCAGAAGTATGGCATCCCGGTGCGGGTGGCCCGTGAGGCCACCATGGACGCGCTGACAGACATGATTGTGGAAGGTGTTTGATATGGAATTGATCCAACGGCCCCGCCGCCTGCGGGGCAATGACGCGGTGCGCCGCCTGTGCCGGGAGACCCGGATGTCCCCCGACAGCCTGATCTACCCCATTTTTGTGGACGAGACACTCCAGGGAGTGCGGCCCATTGAGGCCCTGCCCGGCCAGAACCACTATGGCATCGACAGTGTGTGTCAGGCGGTGGAGGAGTGCCTGGCCGCCGGAGTGAACCACTGCATCCTCTTCGGCCTGCCCGCCCATAAGGACGCCATCGGCTCCTCCGCCTGGGATGCGCACGGCGTGGTCCAGGAGGCCATCCGGGCCATCAAGGCCAAATACCCCGACTTCTATATCATCACCGATGTGTGTATGTGCGAGTACACCGACCACGGCCACTGCGGCATCCTCTGCGGCCATGAGGTGGACAATGACCAGACCCTGGAGGTGCTGGCCAAGACTGCTCTCAGCCATGTGCAGGCCGGGGCCGACATGGTGGCTCCCTCCGACATGATGGACGGCCGTGTGGCCGCCATCCGGGCCATTCTGGATGAGTACGGCTATCAGACCACCCCCATCATGGCCTACTCCGCCAAGTACGCCTCCGCCTTCTACGGACCCTTCCGGTCGGCGGCAGGCTCCGCCCCCTCCTTTGGGGACCGGAAGGGCTACCAGATGGACCCCCACAACCGCAAGGAGGCCCTGAAGGAGTGCGCTCTGGACATTGAGGAGGGGGCCGACATCATCATGGTCAAGCCCGCCCTCAGCTACCTGGACGTGATCCGGGAGTGCTCCGACGCCTATGATCTGCCCATGTGCGCCTACTCCGTGTCCGGCGAGTACGCCATGATCAAGGCTACCGCCGCCGCGGGTCTCATTGACGAGTACCGCATCATGTGCGAGTCCGCCCTGTCCGTGTTCCGGGCGGGTGCCAATATGCTCATTACCTACTACGCCAAAGAACTGGCGCAGGCCATTCAGAAAGGGGACATCGGCTGATGGGACGCTCCGAAGAACTGTTTGAGCAGGCCGTGAAGGTCCTGCCCGGCGGGGTCAACTCCCCGGTGCGGGCCTACCGGGCGGTGGGTATGGCTCCCCGCTTCATTACCCGGGCCGACGGCCCCTTCATCTGGGACGAGGACGGCCGGAAGTATATCGACTATGTGTGCTCCTGGGGTCCCATGATCCTGGGCCATAACCACCCGGTGATCCGGGAGGCGGTGGAGAAGGCCGTGAAGGACGGCCTGTCCTTCGGCGCCCCCACCCGCCGGGAGGTGGAGATTGCCCAGCTCATGGTGGAGCTGGTGCCGGGCATCGAGATGGTGCGCATGGTCAACTCGGGTACCGAGGCGGTGATGTCCGCCGTCCGTCTGGCCCGTGGGGCCACCGGCCGGGACAAGATCATCAAGTTTGAGGGCTGCTACCATGGCCACTCCGACTGCCTGCTGGTGAACGCAGGCTCCTCCGCCCTGGCGGGCGGCCATCCCTCCTCCGCCGGTGTGCCCGAGGACATCGTGAAGCACACCCTTACCGCCCAGTTCAACGACCTGGCCTCCGTGGAGGCCCTGCTGGACGCTTACCCCGGCCAGATCGCCTGCATCATCGTGGAGCCGGTGGCCGCCAACATGGGCGTGGTCAATCCTGCTCCCGGCTTCCTGGAAGGATTGCGGGCCCTGTGCGACAAGAGCGGAGCCCTGCTCATCTTCGACGAGGTCATCACCGGTTTCCGGCTGGCTCTGGGCGGCGCCCAGGAGTATTTCGGTGTGAAAGCCGACCTGGTGACCTTTGGCAAGATCATTGGCGGCGGTATGCCGGTGGGCGCCTACTGCGGCAGCCGTGCCCTCATGGAGCAGGTGGCTCCCTGCGGCCCGGTGTACCAGGCGGGTACCCTCAGCGGCAACCCGGTGGCCATGGCCGCCGGTCTGGCCCAGCTCAACTACCTGAAGGACCACCCGGAAGTGTATACCGACATCGCCGCCAAGGGCGAGAAGCTGGCAGCAGGTCTGCGGGCAACCATTGACAAGACCGGCGCGCCGGTGGTGGTCAATCAGATCGGCTCTCTGCTGGCCCCCTTCTTCACCCCCACTGCTGTGTCCACCTTCGTGGACGCCAAGGGCAGCGACGTGGGCAAGTACGCCCGCTACTTCCAGGGGATGCTGGAGCGGGGCGTGGCTCTGGCCCCCGCCCAGTTCGAGGCCATGTTTGTCTCCGCCTCCCACGGGGAGGAGGAACTCCAGGCAACTCTGGCCGCTGCGGAAGCGGTATTCGCCGGACTGTAATTACAAAGCCGCTGCCTTTGGCAGCGGCTTTGTCTTTGCGTGTTCTTGACATATACCGGAAATCTGCTACACTGAGAGCAGGAACAGGAGGGAGCGCCCATGGCAAGACCGAAGAAATGCCGCCGCATCTGTGCCCTGCCCCGGCACGACACCTTTGGACCGCTGACAGGGGGCGGGGACGGGACGGTGGAGATGGCGGTGGAGGAATACGAGGCCATCCGCCTGATGGATCTGCTGGGCTGTACTCAGGAGGAGTGCGCCGCCCAGATGGGGGTGGCCCGCTCCACGGTGCAGCAGGTGTACGATACCGCCCGCAAGAAGCTGGCTCTGGCCCTGGTGGAGGGGCGGCGGTTGACCATCACCGGTGGCGACTATGCCCTGTGTCCACAGGGGGAAGTATGTCCGGGCCGGAACTGTGCGCGGCGGGACTGCGGCGGAGGCCGTTGCGGCTGCGGGGTGTGTTCCCACCCGGAGGGTCCGGGGTGTGATGGGCAAAATTCACAAAAACTTTTGAAATAAGTTGTGACAATCTGCGTACGACGTGGTATAATCAGAGCAGGGAACCGGTCCTGACCGGTGACCCAATCCCTCCTCGGAGGGTGGAAGGAGTTGAAAACGATGAAGTTCGTGTTTACTGACAAGAAGATCAATCTGCCCAACAAGGTCCATGCCTATGCCGAGAAAAAGGTGGGCAAGTTAGACCGTTACTTTAAGGCGGATACGGAGGCCGCCATCGTCTTCAGCGTGGAAAAGGACCGCAACAACGTAGAGCTGACCATCCGCTCCGGCGGCACCATCATCCGCGTAGCCGAGAGTACCTCCGATATGTTTGCCACCATCGACGCGGCGGTCTCCTCCGTGGAGCGCCAGCTGCGTAAGAATAAGAGCCGTCTGGAGAAGCGCCTGCGTCAGGATGCCTTCTCCCGCAGTGTGGACGCCGAGGAGATTTCCTCCTTTGCCCCCGAGGTGGACGAGGAGGAGTTCAAGATCGTCCGTACCAAGCGCTTCCCCATCAAGCCCATGACGGTGGACGAGGCGGTGCTCCAGATGAATCTGGTGGACCACACCTTCTTCGCCTTCAAGGACGTGGATCAGGACGGGCGCTTTGCCGTGGTCTATAAGCGCAACGACGGCGGCTACGGCCTCATCGTGGACGAGGACTGATCATTCAGACGTAAAAAAGGGAGCGGCGTAAGCCGCTCCCTTTTTTAATTATTATTCCAGAGGTGAAAACTCACCGGTGACCGCGTTGACGTAGTAGGTGCCGGTGTCGGTGACAAACCGCCATACCGGTGTCAGCTGGACCTGTCGGGTGGTGTTGCTGGAGAGCAGGTAGCCCCCGTCCATGGCATCGATGCGGCTGCACACATAGCCGCCCTCGTTGATCCCGGCCAGAAATCGGACCAGAATGGTGGGGGTGGAGAGGAGCGACTTGGTGACCGAGGCGGAAATGCTGCCGTCCAGCCGCTGTCCCTCCACCTGGACCAGGTCGTTTTCCTGCCAGTGGAGACGGATGGTGCAGGAAAAGAGGGGGGAGTTCTCCCAGCTTTGGCAGTAGGTCAGCACAGTTTCTGCGCCGGTCTGCTCCGTGTCGGACAGGGTGCCGGTAAAGCCCATGGCCTCCAGACAGGCCTGGCTGGAGGATTCATAGTCCTGGTCGTTTTCAAGACTCCAGGTCCCGGGGGTAAGGGTAATGGTAAAGCTGCCGTTCATGGAAAATTCCGCCACGCCGCCGGGGCCGGAGTAGCGGGGACGCACCTCGCTTTCTCCCTCCAGGGTGACCTCTCCCAGCAGGGCGGCGGCGATGCCGGCCTCGCCGGTCCGGTCACGGGTGACGGTGGTCACCGGCAGCGCCAGATCGTCGGGGAATTCATCCAGGGTAAAGTCGATGCCGCCCTGTTCCAGCACGGCCTGGGCGGCCTGCCTGGTTTCCGCCTGGTAGCGCTTGTCTTGGCTGGCCTGACTGCCCACAAGCAGGAGCAGGATGATGTTGACGCACAGCAGCATCAGCAGGATCACATTTTTCAGTTTAGACCATTCCATAGGAACCTCGCGATCTCGTCATTTGGCCACCCATCCGGCCTGGACGGTGTCGCCGCCGGTGTCGCTGTAGCACAGGACAAGCTCCCGGCCCTCCGGGTCCAGGGCCTCCAGAGCTGCGGCGGCCATCCGCTCGTTTAGCACCAGACTGGTTTGGCCAGCATCCTCGTACCGCCGGAACCGGAGGGTAAAGGCGGTGATCTGTCCATCCTGGATGGTGAAAAGGGCGGCGCTGTCGCCGCCGGAGAGGCTGACTTCCGCGCCATTCAGGCTATAACCATAGCGGACGGACAGACCGGTGTCGGTTTCGGTTACATCCATCAGATAGATGCGGGCGGCGCCGCAGTAGCGGCCCACCGTATCGGCGGCCATCCGCCGGGTGGTCTCCACCACCTCGGTGATGTCGTAGCCATACTCACTCCCCACGGGGTAGCGGGAACTGGTGCCCTCTGCCGTGGTATAGGAGACGGTGCCGGTATTGCTGATCTCCAAGGTCTCCTGGCCCTCCCGGATACGGATACCGTTGGGAATGGCATAGTAGGAGGTCTGGAAGGAGAGAGCTTGCTGCAGACTGCTGATCAGCGTGTCGTCCAGGTTGGCCAGGGGATTGGAGGCGCGGTAAATGTTGGGGGTGGGTGCGGAAGCGGAGATGAGCACATAGGGGTCCAGCCCGTTATAGCCGCTGTCCGTGCCCAGCTCAAAGGCAAAGGGAACGCCGTTGCCGCCGTAACCGGCGATCAGCTCGTCCATGTGCCCCTGATAGGTCACTGCCGTTTTACAGGTATAATACAGGCCGTCACTCTCATTATGATAGTACAGCCGCACCCCGTCGTCCGCCAGAGCCACGGCGATCCGCCGGGCGGAGCCGGTGAGGGCGGTGTTGATGCCCCCCTCGCCGGTCCAGGCGCTGAGGGTCTCCAGAGGGATCTTGCCCAGAAAATCAAACCAGACACCGGGGGCACTCAAAGCGACCTGCCATACCGATTCGGTGACCACCGTGGGGGAGTCTGCACTGGACAGGGCTTCGCCCAACAGAATGCCCACGCTGTCATACAGTTTGTCGGTCTGGGTGGTGTTGTACTGGACCGCATAGCGGTTCACCCCGTCGCATACCGCGATACGGACCGGTCGGGCGGCGGCGGTGAGCTGCACGGTGTTGCCGGGGTCGGAGGTCTCCACAGTGCTCTGAGGGCGGAAGAGGGAGATCAGCCCGCTCAGCAGTCCCTGGGAGCCGGAGACCCGGTTTTGTACCAGGGCAAGGCCGGTCAGATAGATGGCGGACAGGGAGAGCAGCACGATGAGCAGGGTCTTGAGTTGCTCCACTCCCCGGTTTCGGCGGCGTCTCGGTTTACTCCTTTCCATGGCGAGGCCCCTCCGTCAGCAGGGTGATGCGCACCGTCAGGCCGGGACCGGGCCGGTCCAGCAGTTCGATGGTGCCCTCGTGCCGGTCGATGATCTCCTTGGCGATGGAGAGGCCCAGTCCGGTGCCGCCGGACTCCCGAGAGCGGGCCTTGTCCACCCGGTAAAATCGCTCAAAGATGCGGCCCCGGTCGGCTTCGGGAATGCCTATGCCGTTATCGGCCACCTCCATCCACACCTTACCCGGCCACTGGCCGGCGGAGATACGGATGTGGCCGCCATCGGGGGTGTACTTGATGGAGTTGGAGACGACGTTCATCATTACCTGCAAAATACGTTCCCGGTCGCCCACGATTTCGGGCAGGGTAGGGGGGAGCTTCAGTTCCACCTGATGGCCGTGGCGCTGGGCCTCCATCAGAATGGCGTTGTATACATCCTGCACCGCCTGTCCGAAGGAGAAGGGGGCCAGCTTCAGCTCCGACCGGCCGGAGTCGAACCGGGAGAGGGTGAGAAGGTCCTGCACGATGTGGGTCATCCGGTCGGACTCATTGAGAATGACCCCCAGGAAATTCTTTTCTGTGTCAGGGGGCAGCTCTCCGGCGTTGTCTACCAGAGTTTCTGCGTAGGAGCGGATGTTGGTCAGGGGGGTGCGCAGCTCGTGGGACACGTTGGCCACAAACTCCCGGCGCATCTCCTCGGTCTTATGCTGCTCCGTGACGTCATGGATCATCACCAGCACGCCGCCCAGCCGCTCCTGGTCAAAGGGGGTGAGCAGCAGCTCCAGGCTCTTGCCGCCCACGGTACGGGTCCCGTCCAGGTAGCCGGGGGATTGGACCGCCAGCACCCCCTGGAGGGGTGCAATGTCGGAGAACAGGGTATCATAGTTGACGCTGCCGCCAATGGGAATGGCCGTCCCCAGCAGTTCCTCGGCGGCAGGGTTGGACTGGATCACAGCGCCGTCCCGGGCAAAGGCCACCACGCCGTCGGTCATGTGGAGGAACAGGGTGCCCAGCTTGTTGCGCTCGTTCTCCACCTCCTCCAGGGTGTGGTGGAGCTGACGGGCCATGTCGTTGAAGGTGCCGGTGAGGATGCCGATCTCATCCCGGGAGGCTACCTCCAGTTTCTGAGAAAAGTCGCCGTTGGCCACCCGCTCCGCACCCTCGGTAAGCCGCTCAATGGGGGTGATGAGGGTCTTGGACAGCAGGAAGGAGAGGAGCACCGAGATCACCAGACCGAAAACCAGAGCCTCCACGATGAGGGTGATCAGTTCGCTGTTCAGGGCGGCGGCGTTGGTACCGTCGTCCCGGACATAGATGATATAGCGCTGGTCCCCGCGCTGAACGGCCACAGCCACATCCATATAGGAGGCGGAGGGGGTGCTGTCGTCGCTCTTTTCCTCTCCGGCCAGCACCCGCATCAGATTGCGGGAGTCCATGTCCAGAGGCTGGTCGGCGTCCTGCTCGTCAGAGCCCGCCAGCCAGTGGCCGTCCTTACCGTCCAGCACATAGTATTTCCGGCTGCGGTTGTCCACGCCCAGGGTGCCGTTGTAGGCGTTGAGGATCTCGGCAATGCTGGCAGCGCCGTCCTGCTCGCCGGGGGTTGGGGTGTTCAGATCCGCCCAGAACACCTCGTCGGCAAAGGCCTCCGACATCTGGGTGTAGAAGTCCTGGGTGTAGTAATTGGCCACAGAGTTGATGAGGAACGCGCCCACAACGGTCATCAGCAGAATGATGAGCAGCGTCATGATGAGCATGAGCTTCATGTGCAGGCTGCGGAACATACTGTGGACCACTCCTCTCTTGCAAAAAATAAAGACAGGGCGGGCAGGGACGGCTGCCCCGGCCCGCCAAGATTGCTTCTATCAGGCGTTGAAATAATAGCCCAGGCCTCTCCGGGTCACTATGAACTGGGGAGAGGCCGGATCGTCCGATTCCCGGCGGCAGAGCCGCCGGGAGCCCTGGAGATCATTGCATCTGGCCGGGAAAAGTGAAGTTCCCCGGCCATCAAGGATTTGCCCGCTGGGCAAATCGCTTGTACGGCGCAGGCGCCGCCCCGCTGTGCGGGGGGCCGTGGAGGACGATCCGGACAGTTGGCGCAGGGTTACGCGTTAAAATAGTATCCCAGGCCTCTCCGGGTCACTACAAACTGGGGAGAAGCCGGGTCGTCCTCCACTTTTTCACGGAGGCGGCGGACGGCCACGTCCACAGCCCGCACGTCACCCACATAGCCCTCGTAGTTCCAGACGTGCTCCATGAGGGCCTCCCGGGAGAACACCTTGCCTGGCTGGGAGGCCAGGAATTTGATCAGCTCGTACTCCCGCTGGGTCAGATCCAGGGGCCGCCCATCCTTACAGACCACCATCTGATCGGGATCGATGGAAATACGGCCCAGCTCCATCCGGCTGCCGGAGGGTGCGGCTGCGGGAGCTCCGGCCACCATCTCATTGCGGCGGATGTTGGCCTTTACCCGGGCCAGCAGTTCCCGCATGGAGAAGGGTTTGGTGATATAGTCGTCGGCGCCCAGCTCCAGGCCCAGCACCTTATCGGTCTCCTCCTCCCGGGCGGTGAGCATGATGACCGGGGTGGAGCGGTTCTCCTTGCGGAGGTTGCGGCACACATCAAAGCCGTCCATTTTGGGCAGCATCAGGTCCAGCAGGATCAGGTCGGGATTCTGCTCCAGCGCCAGCTGGAGTCCCGCCTGACCATCATAGGCCTCCAGCGTCTCGTAGCCTTCCTTGGTCAGATTGAAGCTGAGGATGTCCACAATGTTCTTCTCATCCTCCACGATCAGAATGCGCTTGCTCATGCCAACCTCCTGTCTTTACAGACCCAGCAGCTGCTTGACCTTCAGCACCAGGGCCACCGTCTTGGCGTCCACGATCTCCCCGTCCATGACCTGCTGGGCCAGCTGGGCAAAGGGCACCCGCTCCACCTCCAGAAATTCGTCGTCATCCGGGTGGCAGGCGCCCTGCTTCAGATCCTGAGCCAGATACATATGGAGTACCTCGGAGGAGAAGCCGGGGGAGAGGTACAGGCAGCCCAGATAGGTCAGCTTGCCGCAGGTGACGCCCACTTCTTCCTCCAGCTCACGCAGAGCGGCGGGGCGGTGGTCCTCTCCCTTCTCCAGCTTGCCGGCGGGCAGCTCGGTGACCACGGCCTGGAAGGGATAGCGGAACTGCCGTACAATGCTGACGGTACCGTCGTCAAACAGGGGCAGCACAGCCACCCCGCCGGGGTGCTCTACTACTTCCCGCCGGGTGATCCTGCCGTTGACCAGCTGGGCCTTGTCCAGCTTCAGGGTGACAATTTTACCTTCAAAGAGCGTTTCGCTCTCTACAGTCTTTTCCCACAGTTCCATCCGGCATATCCCCTTTTCTTACATCGGTTAGATGCATTATATCATACTTCCAGGTTCCGTGCCACCCTCAGCTTTTCCAATCAAGCCAATCATTACAGCTGTACGGAAGGGGCCGGAACGGGTATAATCGTTCCTGCATTTGAGAGGAGGCAGACTATGACCATCCAGCCCATCGGCAGCGCCAGCGTTGCCCTGTACATCACCCCCGCCGACCTGAAGGAGCACGGCCTGACACCGGCGGGGCTCACTCTGGAGCAGGCCCTGGAGCTGACCCGTACCGCCTTCCGGCAGGCGGGTATGGATCTGGAGGGCTCCATTGAGATCGAGGCCTACCCGGAGTCCTGCGGCGTGCTGGTGTTTGCCCACGTGCGTCCGCCGGAACAGCGGTGGTTCTCCTTTGCCTGCCTGGAGGACTTGGCTGCCGCCGCCCGGGTCCTGGATCAGCCCAGGCCGGATGCCGCCCTGCTGTGGTGGGAGGGGCGGTGGTGGCTTTCTCTGCCCGCCGGGGCGGAGCAGACTGCCGTACGGCTTTCTGAGTTCGGCCGCAGCGAGGCCGGGCGGCCCCATCTGGAAGCCAGTCTGGCAGAGCACGGGCGTATGGTCTTTCCTGCCGATGCTCTGGCCGGGGTGCTGACCTACTTTCCCGTCTGAGCTATTGACAGCTGTGGTATAATATCAACAGTTGCCGCACAGTGCGCGGCAGGATACCATCGTATCCAGGCGTTTTGCGGGCAAAACGCCTGCTGTTGATGTTACACCATGGCCAAAACCGGCTGCGCCGGTTTTCCGCCGCTCTGCGGCGTACAAGCCGGAATGGCTTGTGGCCATGGTATAATATACGCTCAAGAGATCTGTCCCGGTTGGGAGGTGGCGGAATGGAGAGCAAGGGCGTCAAAATCGTGGCCAAGAACAGCAAGGCCTACCACGACTATTTTATTGAGGATAAGTACGAGGCAGGCATTGAGCTGGCAGGCACCGAGGTCAAGTCCATCCGCCAGGGCCACGTCAACCTGAAGGACTCTTTCTGTATCGTCAAGGATGGGGAGATGCACGTCCATGGGATGCACATCAGTCCCTATGAGAAGGGCAACATCTTCAACAAGGACCCGTTGCGGCCCCGCCGTCTGCTGATGCACAAGCGGGAGATCCTGCGGCTCTTTGCCAAGGTCAAGCAGGACGGATACGCGCTGGTTCCCCTGTCCATCTATTTCCGAGGCCCCCGGGTCAAGCTGGAAGTGGGCCTGGCCAAGGGCAAAAAGCTCTATGACAAGCGGGATTCCGCCGCTGCCAGGGACGCCAAGCGGGAGATGGACCGCACCATGAAATCACACCGCCGCGGCGGTTATTGACAAGGGGGGCACAGCCCCCGAAGAAAGGAAGGAAAACCAAATGGCTCAGAATCCCATTGTGACCTTTGAAATGGAAAACGGCGGCAAGATGGTGGCCGAGCTCTACCCCGATGTGGCTCCCAACTCCGTCAACAACTTTATCAGCCTGGTGAAGTCCGGCTTCTATAACGGCCTGATCTTCCACCGTGTGATCCCCGGCTTCATGATCCAGGGCGGCTGCCCCCAGGGCACCGGTATGGGTGGCCCCGGCTACTCCATTAAGGGTGAGTTTGCCCACAACGGCGTGAAGAACGACCTGAAGCATGACCGGGGTGTGCTGTCCATGGCCCGTGCCATGCATCCCAATTCCGCCGGCAGCCAGTTCTTCATTATGGTGGAGAAGGCTCCCCATCTGGACGGCGAGTACGCCGCCTTCGGCAAGGTGATCGAGGGCATGGACGTGGCCGACGCCATTGTCAATGTGAAGCGGGACCGGATGGACCGCCCCTACGAGGATCAGCGGATGAAGTCCGTCACCGTGGAGACCTTCGGTGTGGACTATCCCGCGCCGGAGAAGTGCTGAGTCTGACCGGCTGCCAGTAAAGTGTTACCTGTCGCGGCGCGGCTTGACCGCGCCGCTCCATGGGGGCGTACTGGTTTCGACGGGGACGTAGAGGCGGGAATAGCGGGCGGATGTGCCTGACATCCTTAAAACGGGCAACTTATAAATTAAAGAACAACGATAACGTTGAGCTTGTCGCGGCTTAAGCCGTGACCGTCCCGTCCGGAAGGACCACGAGCCGGAACGGGGCGTCGTTTAGTGGTGCACGTGTGTGCGCAAAGCTTTGAGCGCACCATGAACAATGAAGCTACCAAGCCCTGAAGTTTGACGGCCTACGTCAGGGTGCGGGAATGTAAATGACCGTCTGCGCCCGGAGAAGTTCCCGTTGAAGCGTTTTCGGACGGGGGTTCGACTCCCCCCGCCTCCACCAAAAGAGAGCCAGACGAACACCACGCCGACCATTTACATGGTCGATGGAGTGTTCGTCTTGGTCTGTCCGCTATGTGCGGAGAAATGAGAAAAGAGGCCGCTATGCAGGGTATTCCCTGTATAGCGGCCTCTTTTTGTTTTTTGCCCATGCTCTAACGGAATACGTGATTTTCTCACAAAATCCAGCGGGAATTTAAAATCCTTGTTAGAATCTCACGTAAAGGAGCTTGGCTATGATTAGGATTTTACTGTCCACCCGGCTTGGCGAGCGGAGGTGGACGCAAGCGGATCT
>NZ_CAJFGT010000005.1:0-58687 GCF_904377885.1 Flavonifractor sp. An112
CCAGCCGGTCTTTATTCTGGCCACCTACAATGAGGACGGCACCCCCGACGCCATGAATGCGGCCTGGGGCGGCATCAGCGAGGACAAGGAGCTGAGCATATGCATCAGCGCTGAGCACAAGACCACCGCCAACATCCTGGCCCGCAAGGCCTTCACCGTGAGCATGGCCACAGCGGAGCAGGTAGTGGCCTGCGACTATGTGGGCATCGAGTCCGGCAATAAAGTGGCGGACAAGGTGGCAAAGTCCGGCTGGCATACCACCAAGTCGGAGTTTGTGGACGCGCCCCTCATCGATGAGCTGCCCATGGCGGTGGAGTGCCGCCTGGTGAGTTACGATCCGGAGAACTGCCGTCTGGTGGGCGAGATCGTCAACGTGAGCGCCGATGAATCCGTGCTGGATGAAGCCGGGAAGATCGACCCGGACAAGCTGCGGCCCATCACCTTTGACCCCATCCACAACACATACCGGGTGCTGGGCGAGAAGGTGGGCAACGCCTTCCGGGACGGCGCTAAGCTGAAATGACCGGCTGATTTGCTCCAAGACAGGAATGAGGGACAGAGGCTTGGCCTCCGTCCCTCATTTATTTTGACCGCCGATTACCGCCGCCCCTTCTTCTGCCGCCTGCGGAAGTCCTCTTCGATGGCGTCCTTCCAGTGCTCGTCCAGGGGTGCGCTACACCGGACGGTGGCCACGGCCTGACCCACCACCTCGTAGTTGAGGCGGGTGCCCTCGCTGTCGCAGTGGTAGTTCACCGCCCGGTCGGGGGCGATGCCTAAACTGCCCGCTGTCTCCACCGCGTCGATGTTGGCCCCCAGAAAGAGAAACTCCCAGCCGTACTTCTCCTTCTGACGCTGGATCATGGCCTTCACCCGCTGGGCGGAGTAGCGGCGGCTGGCGTTCTCTATGCCGTCGGTGGTGATGACGAACAGGGTGTGCTCCGGCACATCCTCGCTCCGGGCGTACTTGTGGATGTTGCCGATGTGGTGGATGGCCCCGCCGATTGCGTCCAACAAGGCGGTGCAGCCCCGCACATAGTACTCCTTGTCGGTGATGGGCTGGACCTTGCCCAGCTCCATGCGGTCGTGGAGCACCTCGGTCTGATCGTCGAAGAGGACGGTGGAAACAAACGCCTCTCCCGGCTCCTTCTTCTGCTTTTCGATCATGGCGTTGAAGCCGCCGATGGTGTCCCCCTCCATCCCCTGCATGGAGCCGCTGCGGTCCAGAATGAACACCAGTTCCGTCAAGTTCTTCTTCATAATAAATCCCCCTATGCTGCGTTGTTTGGCTTACAAACACAGTATAGGGGGATTTTGCTTTCAATGGGTCGCCTGGCAGGCGACAACTATTTTCGCAGGATCTTCTCCATGGGTTTGCCCTTAGCCAGCTCGTCCACCAGCTTATCGAGATACCGGATGTCCCGCATGAGCGGGTCTTCGATCTCCTCTACCCGGATGCCGCAGATCTTGCCGGTGATCAGCGCCCGGTCCGGGTTCATGGCGGGGGCGTTTCGGAAGAAGTCTCCGTAGCTGGTGTTGGACCGCTCCAGCCCGGCCAGCTCCTCCGGCGTGTAGCCGGTGAGCCAGGCGGTGACCTGATCCACCTCGTCCCGGGTGCGGTCCTTTTTCTCCGCTTTGGCCACCAGCAGGGGGTACACCTTGGCAAAGGCCATTTCTGTTATATCCATCCGCGGCATGGCTTATCCTCCCAGCAGGCTCTGGTCAAAGGCGAACAGGGCCTCGTTGATCTCGAAGATGTTGTAGTTCTGATGGGCGATGAAATACTCCACGATGATGTCGAACTTGCTGGCGTGGGAGAAGGCAAAGCCTGCCTTCTCCAGCATCTCACGAGCCTCGGCCAGCGGCAGCTCCAAAGCCACGGCGAAGGCCATGGCGGTGGGCTTGGAGGGCTTATAGTGGACATCCGAGCGGATCTTGGAGAAGAGCTTGCGGTCTATGTTGGCCTTTTTGTAGCACTGGGCGTCGGTCATGCCCCGCTCGTCGATCTTGCGCAGCAGCATTTGGGAAAATCTCTCGTCCAGCTTGCTGAGGGCCTCGTCCAGGCCGGGAGCCCCCATGGTACAGGGAGCAGGCATCCACTGCGGCGTCTCTGAGGGCATGACGTCCAGGGTCATCCGGCGGCGCTGGGTTTCACGGCTGTCGGTGTGGGCATCCACATAGTGGTCGTCAATGTAGGCGGCGATATCGGCAAAGAGTTTGCCGCCGATGGTGTAGGCGGCCCGGTCGAAAATCACCAGGTACACGGTCATGTCATGGGAGAGCAGGAACTCCCCGATGGTGTCCACCGCCACCTTCAACGCCTGATCCTTGGGGTAACCGTACACCCCGGAGGAGATCAGCGGGAACGCCACGGTTTCGCACCTGTTGGCCAGCGCCAGCTCCAGAGAGGAGCGGTAGGCGGAGACCAGCAGCTCCCTCTCTCCGTGGTCACCGCCCCGCCAGATGGGGCCCACGGTGTGGATGACGAACTTTGCCGGCAGGCGGTAGCCCTTGGTGATCTTGGCCTGTCCGGTTTTGCAGCCGTTCAGAGTGCGGCACTCGGCCAGCAGCTCCGGCCCGGCGGCACGGTGGATGGCACCATCCACACCTCCGCCGCCCAGCAGGCTCTCGTTAGCGGCGTTGACGATGGCGTCCACCTTCATGGTGGTGATATCGTTTCGTACAATTTGCAGGGGCATGACGGCACCTCCTCGCGTTCTGGTGTTATCGTACCACAGATGGGCCTGCCTGGCAATCCGGCGGAGCAGGGAGGGTAGGTTGCTCGCCCCAGCATTTCCGTTCAAACAGCTTTCTCGGCATTCTAATCATTGTTGTCATTCTTGTGACAAGAAACAGCCGCCACGCCTCAGCCGCACTCAAACGGCTATTCTTTGTTTATGCGGCGCATTTCCTGCGCCCTCCCTGCGGTGGCCTGGCCCTGCTATCATCGCCCGCCCGGACGGCACTTCTTTTAATATACAGAATCCAATCCCACACCCATCCCAAAAGGAGAAAGTTTTGCTTGAAACACGCAGGGCAAAAGAGTGTCAAAGAGGAATTGCCGGAGCGGCGGAAAGGGCCAAAGAGGGCGGCAGAGTGCCGTTTGAAAGTTCCGACACACGTTTGGGATCAAGAGACCGGGCGTTCGAGTCGCCCCACTCGGACCAGTTTTCTTTGTTTAGCGCTCAGATTGGGACGCATTGTATCATGGAAATCCCACCTGCTGAGATCTATGGATTTCAGCAGGTGGGATTTTTTCACCTATTGCTTTTGTCATATGTTAGATTTACTATATTAAAATCATAATGTTTTGTACTTCCCTCGGCTGGCTGGTACCAAAGGCTGCTTTGCCGCGGTAAAATAGCTGATTGACAGGGCTCCGGAACGGAGGCTATGCCATATTGCTTAGAGAAGCTTGAATATCAATTTGACCGAGGAAACATAACGTACTATCATTTATCGTGTACATTTACAAGCGCTCAGTAATATGCAAAGAGGAGAACTTGGATGAAGATTGTCTGTTTTGGCGATTCTAACACCTATGGCTATGATCCACGCTCTTGGTTGGGCGGGCGGTATGATGTGGATAGCCGGTGGGTGGATATCCTGGCCGCGGAAACCGGTTGGGAAGTCTGCAACATGGGAGAGAATGGTCGGGAGATTCCCAGGTCAGCGCCTGACCTTCCAGCGGACACCGGCCTGCTGATTTTCATGCTGGGTACCAACGATCTGCTCCAAGGATGCAGTCCTGAGCAGGCTGCCGGCAAACTGAAGCACGTCCTCTCCCAACTGTCGCTGAAACCGAATCAAATTTTGTTGATCGTACCGCCGCCCATGGCTCCGGGGCAGTGGGTGTCCAGTCAGCAGCTGATTGACCATTCCCGCACTTTTGCAGGGTGTTGCCGCAGACTTGCCCAGCAGCTTGGTATCCGCTTTGCCGATGCCGGGGAATGGAATATTTCCCTTGCTTATGATGGAGTCCATTTTACAGAGCAGGGCCACAGAGCCTTTGCGGCGAACCTTTTGGAGGTACTCAGATGAAACGAATTTTCTCGATCTGGGGCCGTTTTGCTCCCGGTACCAGTGCCTGCGCTGTATCAACGAATGCCCCCAGCAGGTGATCAGTCCACAACTGGGCGACGTCGCTACACCATCCGGGCGCATCTGCCCCGGAATGAGCAATGAGGTGATTCATCCATACAAACAAAGCGAATGCCCCGACATAAAAAATGGCTCATCGCTGGAGGAATCGTTCTTCTGATCCTGGCCATTCTGACGGGGCTATTTTTCTGGTATGTGTCCGACTATTATCCAGCGGACGAAACTGCCCTGGAGGTGATGTCCCAGGACAGCGGAATCACGGTACAGGACAATCTGACGATCTTATCCCCGACTTATCCCACGGACACCGCCATCATTTTCTATCCCGGCGCCAAAGTGGAGGCAGAGGCTTACCTGCCTCTGCTGGATCAGATCCGACAGACCGGGGTTACTTGTATTTTGGTACATATGCCTTTTAATATGGCAATATTTGATGCCAATGCGGCAGAAGTGGTGATTGCCCAGTTTCCTGAGGTCCAGCACTGGTATATGGCCGGCCACTCTATGGGCGGCGCCATGGCGTCCAAGTATGCCTCGGACCATCCCGACCAGGTAGAAGGGCTTATTCTGATGGGTGCTTATATCTACGGTGATTATCCGGATGAAAAGACGCTCACCATCTACGGCTCCCTCAACCAGAGTGTGGAGGACCATATCGACTACACGGAGAACATTGTGGAGATCGAAGGGGGCAACCACGCTCAGTTCGGCAACTACGGACCCCAGAAAGGCGATCCCCCGGCCACTATTTCCGCCCAGGAGCAGCAGGCTCAGACGGTAGCTGCCATAAAAGCGTTTCTGTGGCCGGCTGATGCTGAGAATTGAGGAGGGGCACCGAATGTTTTTCAAGAAAAAGCAGGAGAAGCGCACCTATGACCAGGAAAACCAGAAGCCGGTGATCCGCTCCAGCATCTGTACTGGGGAAAAGGTAGCAGGATTTCAGGATATCCACACCGGGAAGTTTACCGAGATCATGCTGATCCGCACCTCCGGCGACCTGGAGGAATTTTGCCGCCTCTATGGTATCGGTGCGGATGAGATCTCTACGCACTATTGATTTTGAGCGGAAATACAGGGAGCTTCCCGGCAGAAAAGCAGAAATGCCTTGTCGGAATAGCGGTAAATAGAAAATGAGCATTTTACATTCCTGCGTGTCGGATTTACAATGAGGGCAGAAGATGCGTAAGGAGGTTGTTCGTATGAACGCATTGGTTGCTTATTTTTCCGCTACCGGCACTACCGCCAAAGCGGCAAAGGCTCTGTCAAATGCCGTGGGTGGGGAACTCTATGAGATCAAACCTGCTGTGCCCTACACCAGCGCCGATCTGAACTGGATGGACAAAGGTTCCCGCTCCAGCGTGGAGATGAAGGACACCCGCTCGCGCCCTGCTCTGGCCGACACCAACGCCCCGGTGGCAGAACACGATGTGATCTTCCTGGGCTTCCCCGTGTGGTGGTATGTGGCTCCCACCATTCTCAACACCTTCCTGGAGGCCTATGATTTCACCGGAAAAACCATTGTTCTCTTCGCCACCTCTGGCGGCAGTGGTTTGGGCAAGTCGGCGGCTGGGCTTCAGGTCAGCGCCCCCGGCGCCAAGATTATGGATGGCCGGATGCTCAATGGCCGCCTGAACGAGGCGGAGCTGAAGACCTGGGTGGACGGGCTGAAGCTGTAATACATCCCAAATGTTGAAAAAGTGGAGTGTCCCAATAGACACTCCACTTTTTATAGCTCTCTTTGAAGGTACACCATATCCACCAACTGAACACCGCACTCATAGATAGGGTGGTCGTAATAGTCGGTGAAAAAGTTCTTGACCAGGTGATGCCTGTAAAAGCCGCAGGATTCGTAAAACGGAACGGTGGAGGGGCTGTCCCCAGTACCCACCTGCAGCACCGTATACTGTCCTGTGTAGGTTCGGATGAGGAAGTCCACTATGGCCTTCCCATACCCCCTGCCCTGACAGTCCGGTTTTACGGCAATGTTTTTCAGTTCCAGAACCCCATCCCCCTCGTCGGTCACCACGCATTCAGCCTTGACCCCGCCGTCTTCCAGCACATACATGGTCCCACGCTCCAGATAGCGGTCAATCATGTCCTCCTGCTCGTCTGCCAGCAGCAGTAAATCCAGGTATCTCTTTTTGTCCGTTTCCACTTTTCTGATTTCCATGGGATGGTCCACCTTTGCCTGGCAGTCTTGATGGGACTTATGATACCACAACTATGTGTACCGCTGCAATGCTCTGAGAAACATGACAGACAGTTGTCGCGTTCCTATGATATAATGCAGGAAAAGAGGGAAGGGGAGTCCTGTATGAAAATGGAGCGGCTCATCGGCATCCTGTCCATCCTGCTCCAGCGGGAAAAGGTCACCGCTCCGGAGCTGGCGGAGCAGTTTGAGGTATCCCGCCGGACCATTCAGCGGGACATCGAGTCTCTGTGCCGGGCGGGAATTCCCATTTCCACCGTCCAGGGTGCGGGGGGAGGCATTTCCATTATGGAGGGCTACCGGGTGGACCGCACTGTGCTCACCGATCCGGAGATGCAGGCAATCCTGGCAGGACTGCGGAGCCTGGACAGTGTCAGCGGCACCCGGCGCTATGCCCAGCTGATGGAAAAGCTGTCCGCGGGAACGGGCAGACTGGTACCCGGCGGTGCCCATATGCTCATTGACCTCTCCTCCTGGTACAAAACCAGCCTGCCGCCCAAGATTGAGCTCATTCAGGGAGCCATCGAGCAGCACCGCACCATCCACTTTATCTATTACTCCCCCAAAGGAGAATCGGTGCGCACCGTAGAGCCCTATTATCTGGTGTTTCACTGGTCCACCTGGTATGTGTGGGGCTGGTGCCGGATGCGGAAGGATTTCCGCCTCTTTAAGCTCAACCGCATGACGGAGTTCACCACCGGAGAGCCGTTTGCCCCTCGTTCTGCGCCGCTGCCTGACTTGGAGCCAGAGCGGGTCTTTCCGGTAAAATATCAAGTCACCGTTCTCTTTGATCCCACCTGCCGCTGGCGGCTGGTGGAGGAGTACGGGGCGGACCGCTTTACCGTAGAGCCGGACGGCAAACTGCGCTTTACCGGCGGTTTCCCCGATGCGGACAGCGTCCTGAGCTGGATTTTGACCTTCGGAGACAAGGCGGAACTACTGGAACCGGAAGAATTACGGGAACAGTTGAGGAAACTGACCGAAACACTGGCCGAACGTTACAGGAGGGATTAGCATGGCCTCTCATAAGGATTTTGTGGACTATGTGGCCGAACAGCTGCGGGAAGCCGGTACCATCCGCAGCCGGAAGATGTTCGGTGAATACGGCCTCTATTGCGATGATGTGTTCTTCGCCGTCATCTGCGACGACCAGCTTTTTGTCAAGATCACCCCTCAGGGGGAAGCGGCCTTTCCCGACCTGCCCAAGGCTCCACCCTACGAGGGAGCCAGGGACTACATCTGGATGGAGGATGTGGACGACCGGGACACCATGACCGCTCTTACCCGTATTACCTGCCTGGCACTCCAGGCCCAGCCTAAAAAACGGAGGAAATGACCATGGCCTTTGATTATAAGAAAGAATACAAGGAATTTTATCTGCCGCCCAGGACGCCGGGCATCGTTACCGTGCCCGCCATGAACTTTCTGGCAGTGTGGGGCCATGGTGATCCCAACGAAGAGAATGGAGCCTACAAGCAGGCCCTGGGGATGCTCTACGCCGTAGCCTTCGCCATCAAAATGAGTAAGCTGGGCAAGCACAAGCTGGAGGGTTACTTTGACTATGTGGTGCCGCCCCTAGAGGGTCTGTGGTGGCAGGAGGGCATCCACGGGGTGGATTATAGCCATAAGAAAGACTTCCAATGGATCTCCCTCATCCGCCTGCCGGAATTTGTAACGAAAGAGGTGTTTGACTGGGCCATCCGGGAGGCCACAGAAAAGAAGCAGCAAGACTTCTCCCCGGTGGAGTTTTTCTCCTGGGAGGAGGGCCTGTGCGTCCAGTGTATGCACATCGGCCCCTATGACGACGAGCCTGCCACCGTGGCTGCCATGGAGGAATATGCCAAGGCCCAGGGTTATGAGGAGAATTTCGGGGAGGGGCGATTCCACCACGAGATCTATTTAAGCGATGTGCGGCGGTGCAAACCAGAGCGGTTGAAAACCGTCATCCGGCATCCGATCAGGAGGATATTATGAAAGGCTTTACTCGTGCAGAAATCCGCTTTTCTCTGTGCGGCCTCAACTGTGCTCTGTGCTCCATGCACCTGGGCGGTTACTGTCCAGGCTGCGGCGGGGGAGCGGGGAACCAGAGCTGCGCGAAAGCCCGCTGTTCCCTGGAGCACGGCGGCGTTCCGTTCTGTTGGGAGTGCCCGGAGTATCCCTGCCCCTACTATGAGGGCTTCGACGATGGGGATTCCTTTGTCCCGCACCGGAACCGGCAGCAGGATATTGCCCAGGTCCAGGCGCTGGGTCTGGAAGCTTACCTTGTTCAGTTGGAGAAAAAACGGGCGATTCTGGATGAATTTCTGGCCCATTACAACGATGGCCGCCGCAAGACTTTTTTCAATACAGCCGTCTATCGCCTGCCTTTGGAGGATTTGCAATCTGTGATGACTTCGCTGGACAACCGACCGGAACTGGGGCAGCAGGAGATCAAGGAACGGGCCCGCGTTGCTGTGGAATTGCTTCAGGAGGCGGCTGACCGCCGGAGCATCAGTCTGAAACTGAACAAGAAACCGAGGAAGGGGTGATCCTATGGCGACTTCCAGGTTAAAGGTTCATTTCCCATGCCCTGTGGAGCAGGTGTGGAACACAGTGACCGATCTTACCCATACCGCCTGGCGCAGTGATTTGGCCCGGGTGGAAGTCCTGGACGAAACCCACTTTGTGGAGCACACCCAAAGTGGCTATGCGACGGAATTTACCGTCACGGCCTGTGAGCCATTCCATTTTTGGGCTTTTACCATGGAGAACGGAAATATGTCCGGCGCTTGGGAGGGGGCCTTCCAGGCGGCAGAGGGCGGAACCTGGTTGACTTGTACCGAGACAGTTCGCGCCAAACACTGGTGGATGGGCCCCTTTGTTCCCGGCTATCTGAAGCGGCAGCAGAAGCGGTATCTGGACGATTTGCGGAAAGAATTGCTGAAATAGACCATGTTATCTCCGGTTCATTCAAGACAACAAAAAGGTCTACCGGGCGGCATTCAGGAACCCCAGCAGCGTGCAAGCTCATGCGCGGTATCGTGAGCTTAAGCAGCGCATCCTGGGTCCTATTCTGGAGCGGTTTGAGATTCCAGCCGCCTGGCATCCCTATTACATGGCTTACTATGTGGAGGGAATCAGCGCGATTGTCAAGGAATGGCTGCGGCAGGACTGCGCGGATGAGGTGGAGATGATTGCCAACATCATCGAGTCCTGCGTGCGGCCCAGGGGCGGCAGCTATGAGAAATAACGGCAGAGCTGCGCGCTTTCTCCGGACATGGCGGGAGGACTATATCTATCGGACTCTCATGAGTTCCGCTGTATCCTTTGGGTTTACGGCGCTTTTTGCCCTGTACAATGGGTATTTGGGCCTTTGCTATGGATCGGTCTGGCATGGAAGTATCGGTATATTTTATCTCCTGCTTATGGCGATTCGGGGGATTGTCCTTCTGACAGAGCGGAGAAATCGAACGCAGCTTGAGGCGGAACGAAGTGGCTGTCGACGCCGAACCTTTCTGGTCAGTTCTGTACTGCTGCTGGTGCTGGATCTGTCGCTCATTCTGCCTATTTCCATGATGGCGGTGCTGGACAAGCCTGTATCCATCGGAGTGATTCCAGCAATTGCCATGGCAGCCTACACAACCTGGAAGATCACCATGGCTTCTATTCACATTGGCCGGCAGAGGCGGAGATCAGCAGGTAACATCCTGGTTGCGGAGCTGCGGACAGTCAATTTTATTGATGCGCTGGTGGCGATTCTGACGATGCAAAATACATTGATCATGGTGAACCGGACGGCGACAGATAAAAACGCCATGCTTCCGGTGTCCGCCGCCTCCAGTGCCGTGACCTATGTGGTGATCGTGGCCATCACTGTGCGGATGCTGTGGAAGGGTGTGCAGCAGACAAACAGTTCCTTTGTTCAAAAGCAAATATAAATCCTCCTATGCTGTGTTTTGTCAGAAGAACCACACAGCATAGGAGGATTTTGCTTTGGTTAGTTGCTCACCGGAAGAGCCTTATTTCGCCCAGTGGACGACGGCGTCCCGCAAAAAGCGGGCACAGCCGGGAATGCGCTTATCATAGTAGGCGGTAAACCGTTCATCCATCACATACAGCTCCGCAATCCCACGGTGCTTTGCGGCATCATACTGGTTCCCGGTGATGGTAAGCCACTGGCGGTGAAGAGTGCAGATTTCTTTTCCCTCCTCGCTTTCCGGGGAGAGGCCAGCCTGGACAGCCGCCTCCAGCCGCTCTTGAATCTCCTGACCCAGGCCGGTCCATGCCTGATATTGCTCCTGGGTCAAATTCATCACTGCGGCGTTGGCTTCGTCTACTTCTTTGTCGCCGTACTTGGCCCGGATCTCGGCTCCGTAAACTTTCTCGTTATGGGCTACCGTGCGCTGCTTGAACGCCTCAAATTTCTGCTCGTCGCTCATAAATTCCTTCCTTTCTTCCGCTCCGATGGTCTCTTTTACCGACCGGATCAGTTTCCCCAGCCTTTCCTGCTCTGCCTCCAAAGCGGCAAGGTGGTTTCGCAGGGCGGCCAGACGGTCAAAGGAGGGATCGTCCAGGCATTCCTTGATCCGGGCCAGCTCCACCCCGAGGGCCCGGTAATAGAGAATGTCCTGCAGCCGGTCTACTTCCGCCTTGCCGTAATAGCGGTAGCCGCTCTCCGCTACCCGGCTGGGCTTCAGCAGCCCGATCTGGTCGTACCAGCGCAGAGTGCGGGTGGTCACCCCGGACAGGTGCGACAGTTCCTGAATGGAATACTCCATAAACATCCCTCCTGGGGATACTGTATCAGTTGACGGAGCGTCAGAGTCAAGGGGAAATGTTAGACTTGATGGATCTCCTGCTGCAAATGCTCTAAAAATTCTGCCGCCGGAATTCCGTCCATCTGGGTGTGGTGGAACTGGAAGGACACTGGCAGAATGGTACGCAGCCACTTTTTTCGATATTTACCCTAAATCCATACGGATAATCATAGCGCTTCCAATCTTTTTTAGAGAGAATCTGGGGCTATTTTGGCTTCTTGCCAAAATAGGCGTTTTCAATCAAACCCAGGTGTGCCAATTTTGCCTCAATTGCGCCCCGGCTTCTTCCGTGCTCTCTGGCAATGGCGGAGAGTTTCATTCCAGAATAAAACTCATCAACCAATTTATCTTGTTCTGCCTGAGGCCAGGACTTTCCTGCGTTTGGCGTGTTCGCCCCTTTTTTGGCGTCCTGAGTCGAGGAGAGGATATGGTGCAGCGCGCGGATGATATCCGGATGATTGCAAATATGGTTTGGTGGAAAGAGTTCACCAGTAAACGGGTCCATACCGTCCGCCAAGGCGGACAACAGTTCTTTTGCGCGAATAGTATCCATAGAGCCAGCCTCCTTCCTTTCCGTGCGAAACAGTTCCCTGATGCTGTATTCAGTATACTTGGATTACCAAGATACGGCAAGTAGAGCTGTGCAGTTTTGCATTGACTGAAACACAAGTCCTGCTCTATAATATCTCTATTAGATATATTGGAGGGCGTTATGGAATACCTGATTTTAGGGCTGCTGATTCTATCTCCCATGACGGGGTATGAGTTGCAGCAATTCATCAAGAAAAACCTGGCCCTGATCTGTTCCCATAGCGCGGGCAGCGTGCAGACGGCTCTTGCCAAGCTGGAAAAGGAGGGCAAGGTGACAGCCTGTGAAGTGATCCAGGGCAAGCGCCGTAAAAAGCGCTTTTCCATCACGGAAACTGGCAGATCTGTTTTTTCTGCCTGGGTGGCTCAGCCCATGCAGGCGGACAGGGTGAAGAACATGGAGCTATCCCGTCTGTTCTTTGCGGGGCTGGCACGGCCGGAGGAGCGCCTGGCCGCTATTCGGGACTACATCCGGCAGATGAAGGAGACCCGCGGGGTCCTCTGTGCCATTCAGCAGCAATTCCGGCAGATGGACCCGCAGGAATTGCCGTCTGGGACCGATTGGTCCCAGATACTGCGCTTTCAGGGATACACCATTCAGTACGGTATCGCCGCCGCTGACTTTGAAATTGGCTGGTACAGCCGTCTGCTTCACGAATTGGAGGAACAACCATGAAAATTCTTGTTTTGAATGCCAGCCCGAAGGGCAAGAATTCCACCACGGTCCACACCGCGCTGTATTTGCAGGCGCTGCACCCGGAGCATACCTTCACTGTCCTTCCGGTAGGCCAGCGCATCAAAAGCTATGAGAAAGATTTTGCTCCGCTGCGAGGGGAGTTGGAGCAGGCAGATCTGCTGCTGTTCTGCTATCCGGTCTATACCTTTATTGCGCCCTATCAGCTTCACCGGCTTATCGAGCTCATCAAGGCAGATGGGGTGGATCTCTCCGGCAAGTTTGCCTCTCAGATCACCACATCCAAGCACTTCTATGATGTGACCGCCCACCGCTATGTGGAGGAAAACTGCTTTGATTTGGGCATGAAGGTGGTGCGGGGGCTGTCCGCCGATATGGACGACCTGCTCACCCAGCAGGGGCAGCAGGAGGCACGGAGTTTTTTCGATCAGCTGATGTTTTCCTGTGAGCACGGGCTGTTTGTCACACCGCCTGCCAGAGCGCCTCGGCGGGAGAAGCCGGTCTATCAGCCGGTGCTGCACTCCGTGTCCAAGAGCAAAGAAAAGGACGTTGTGATCGTTACCAACTGCGCTCCTGAGGATGAAAATCTCCGGAATATGATTGCTGATTTCCGTGCCGCGCTGCCCTTTGAGAGCCGGGTGGTAAATTTGCGGGAGTTTCCCTTTGCCGGTGGCTGCCTTGGGTGTTTCGGCTGCGCCATCACAGGGAAATGCGTCTATACCGATGGATTTGACGCGTTTTTGCGCAACACCATCCAGACCGCCGACGCCTTTGTCTATGCCTTTACCATCTCCGACCATTATACCCACTCCAGCTTCAAATGCTTTGACGACCGGCAGTTCTGCAACGGCCACCGTACCGTTACCCACGGTACGCCCATTGCCTACCTGATCAGCGGCGACTATCAGTATGAGAGCAACCTGCGCATGATCGTGGAAGGCCGCAGTGAGGTGGGCGGCAACTATCTGTGCGGCGTGGCCACCGATGAGGGCAATACCGCTGCCGATGTGCAAAATCTGGCCGATGCTGTGGTATTTGCCATGGAGAAGAAGCTGTCCCGCCCGGCCAATTTCTACGGGGTGGGCGGTATGAAGATTTTCCGGGATCTTATCTATGTGATGCAGGGCATGATGAAAGCCGACCACAAATTCTATAAGGCCCACGGCATCTACGACTTCCCCCAGAAGCAGAAAAAGCGCATTCTGCAAATGAAGCTGGTAGGTGCCATGCTGGCGGTTCCCTCTGTGCAGAAGAAGATGAAGGGACAGATGAATCAATACATCATTGGGCCGTACCAAAAGGTGGTGGAGCAGGCAAGGGAAAGAACTGGGTCGACAAGAGAATCTTATTGAGATGTATCTACGCACGAATCATGAACTGACGATAAAAGGGTGCTCCCCGCTGAGCGGAGAGCACCCTTTTCAGCAAAAATACATGGGGCCTTCATGACAATTTTAGCATTGCTGTGCTATACTGTAGCAAACAGAAAAAGAAGGGATATGGACGTGCGGATTTTGATGCTGGGCAACAGTTTTACCTTTACCAATCATATGCCTCAGATGCTGGCTCAACTGACTGGGGCGGAAGTGGTCCACCACACCCGGGGCGGGGCGCGGCTGTCGGAGCACCTGAACCTCAAGACCAAGCTGGGTGCATTGACGCAGGAGGCGCTGGACAAGGAACATTGGGACTATGTGGTGCTCCAGGAGATGAGCCACGGGCCCATGACCGCTCCCGGCAGCTTCTTTGCCAGCGTGGAGCAGCTCTGCAACAAAATCCGGGAGAACGAAGCAGTCCCCATTCTCTACGCCACCTGGGCTTACCAGAGAGGCGGGGCCAAGCTGACAGCCAAGGGCTGGGATTATGACGAGATGGCCCATAAGATGTCTGAAGCCTACCACAAAGCCGCCCGAGAGAACCACGCCCTCCTTGCTGATGTGGGGCAGAAGTTTTATGAGTTGTCCGATACTCAGGACCTCTATGCTGCCGATGGCGTGCATCCCAGTGAACTGGGCTCCCGTATCGCGGCGGAAACCATTGCGGCGGTCATTCAGGAGCAAAAGGAGAAATTACGATGATTCGAGATATTTGCAAAGATGAGGTGTTTCTGGCCCAAAAGGCGGAGCCTGCCACGCCGGGCGATGTTCAAGTGGCTGCCGACCTGCTGGAGACACTGGAGCACCACAAGGCCGGCTGCGTGGGCATGGCGGCCAATATGATTGGGATCAATAAGCGCATCATTGCTTTCGATAACGAGGGCAGCTACATGGTCATGTTCAACCCGGAGATCGTTAAAAAGTCCGAGCCCTATGACACGGAGGAGGGCTGTCTCTCCCTGACCGGCGTCCGCCCGGCCAAGCGATGGAAGACCATCAAGGTACGCTGGCAGAACGAGAAATTTCAGGAGCGGCTGAAAACCTTTACCGGTTGGACGGCTCAGATCATCCAGCATGAGATCGACCACTGTGAGGGCATCATCATATGAAAAAGTGCAGGATCACTGTCATGCGCATCACCCGATACGAGGACCTAATGGCCCAATATGAGAATCCCATCGCTCATGCCTGCGACATGGAGGTGGGCCAGGTCTTTATTGCCAATGGCTGGGAGAAGCCTGCGGGCTTTTGCCAAAGCGCCTGGGATACCCTCTCGCCCTTTGTGCTGGCCCTAAGCCACGGGGGTGAGAACTTCTACGACGGCTGGATGAAGAACCCCAAATCCGCCATGCTCTCCTGCAACGACGGGTTCCGGCCGGTGAGCTTTCTGGTGGAAACCCTGGATGAGGACGCGGACTGAGGAGGAAACGCCATGTTTGAACATAAAGTTGCCGTGGTTACCGGCGGAGCAAAGGGTATCGGCAAGGCGATTGCGGAGGAATTCCGGAAAGCAGGCGCCGAGGTATGCGTGATTGACCTGCTTCCCAACGATTATTTTGTGGGTGATCTGGCCGACCAGACCGTTCTGGAGGATTTTGCCCGCAAGGTGATCGCCGACCATGGTCATGTGGACTTTTTGGTCAACAATGCCCTGCCCCTGATGAAGGGCATTAACGCGTGCAGCTACGAGGAATTCAATTACGCCCTGCGGGTGGGCGTTACCGCACCCTTTTACCTTGCCAAGCTGTTTGCGCCCCACTTTGCGCCCGGCGGGGCCATCGTAAATATCTCCTCTTCCCGGGACCGGATGAGCCAGTCCCAGACCGAGAGCTATACGGCGGCCAAAGGGGGGATCTCGGCGCTGACCCACGCCCTAGCGGTGAGTCTGGCCGGCAAGGTGCGGGTAAATTCCATCTCGCCTGGCTGGATCGACACCGACTATACCGTTTATGACGGCCCCGATGCTGTTCAGCAGCCCGCAGGCCGGGTTGGCAATCCTCTGGATATTGCCAACATGGTGCTCTATCTGTGTTCGGACAAGGCGGGCTTTCTTACGGGGGAGAACATCTGTATTGACGGTGGCATGACCCGCCAGATGATCTACCACAATGACTTTGGATGGACCCTGCAAGGAGGAACCGGTCTATGAAAGCCGCCATCTGCTACTATTCCCGCCACCATGGGAACACGCTGAACGTTTTGGAGGCCATGGCGGGCGAGGGGGATGTGGACCTGATCGATGTTACCACGCGCCAGACCGTCCGGCTGGAGAAGTATGACTGTATCGGTTTTGCCTCCGGCATCTACGGTTTTGAATTCCAAAAGGCTGTGGTGGAGTTTGCCCGGCAGTACCTGCCCCAGGGCAAGCCGGTGTTCTTCGTCTATACCTATGGCGGCGCCAAGGGTAGTGGGGCCAAGGCTGTGGCGAAGATCGCGCAGGAGAAGAACTGCCGGATGCTGGGGGAGTTTTCCTGCAAGGGCTATGACACCTTTGGCCCCTTTAAGCTGGTAGGCGGTATTGCCAAGGGACATCCGGACGAGCGGGATCTGGAGAACGCCCGCAGCTTTTACCGGAATCTCAGCAAGACATACGACAGAGGTGGGCAGAAATGAAACTAGCCATTCTCTCCGATACTCACGGCCTTCTGCGGCCGGAGGTGGTGGAGCATCTGAAAACCGCCGACGCCATTCTCCACGGCGGCGACATCAATAAACAGAGCATTGTGGATCAGTTGAGGCAATACGCGCCTCTCTATGTGGTCCGGGGCAACAACGATAAGGAGTGGGCGGAAGACATCCCCCATGATCTTACCATCACCTTGGATGGTGTGACGTTCTATATGGTCCACAATAAGAAAGAACTTCCCGCAACGCTTAACGGTGTGGATGTGGTGGTATTTGGCCACTCCCACAAGTATATGCAGGAGGAGAAGGACGGCATTTTGTGGCTCAATCCCGGCTCCTGCGGCCCCCGGCGGTTCCATCAGGAGATTACCATGACGATGGCGGAACTGGCAGATGGGGAGATTCGGGTGGAGAAAATCTCCATTCCCCACGAGGTAAGGTGATGGAACTGGGACTGACTTTCCCCCTCAAGCGATTTTTGAAGATGAAAACGCCGGCCTACGGCACGCAGCCAGACCGGCGTTTCTGCTGGGACCTCCATGTCATCGATCTGCGGGGGTGCAAGTGTCTGCTGGCTGTCCACTGTCACAGCCGGTATACCTTTGTACGCTATGATGTAACGCCCCTTCAGTGGGCGGACCTGCCAGGCCTGTTTCGGGAGGGGCTGAGGGAAAGCTTTATCGCCGCTGGGTTTACCGAAGATCAGGTGAAAACATATCTGCGGCAGGCGGGCGAGATCGCAATCACCCGCACCCACGGCCGCCGGGAGGTGGCCTTTCTCAACCGGGCCTGGGAGGATGTATTGGCGCTGGATCTGTGCCTGGACACGGATTGTCAGGCCCAGCCTCTGCTGGACCATGCCGTCAATACAAAGCCCAGCCGGTGCGTGGGTTTTGAGGGGCTTGGAACGAGCCTGGAGCGGGTCAATGTCATATGGAAATGAAGGGAGACTGGGACTTGAACAGGGAAGAATGTCTGATTTGTAAGGCGCCTTTGGAATATCTGACCCAGGATGAGGTCATGGAGTGCGCCATCTGCCATAAGAAGGAGTCCAGCAAAACCCGTTGTGTGGCGGGTCATTATGTCTGCAATGACTGCCATACCCAGGGTATGGACAGTATCTTTGGTCTGTGTCTCTCTGAGACTTCTGCCGATCCTGTGGTCATTCTCCGCCGGATGATGGAGCTGCCATTCTGCCATATGCACGGTCCGGAGCACCATGTAATGGTGGGCGCGGCTCTGCTTACTGCCTATAAAAACGCCGGTGGTAACCTGGAGTTTGAGAAGTCGCTTCGGGAGATGTATAGCCGGGGCAAGGCGGTCCCCGGCGGAGCCTGCGGCTTTTGGGGAGCCTGCGGAGCGGGGATCGCCACAGGACAGTTCCTGGCCATTGTTACCCAGTCCACACCCCTGGCCCAGGAACCCTGGGGTTTGAGCAATCAGATGACCGCCCGGGCGCTGGAGAACATCGGCCGGGTGGGCGGCCCTCGATGCTGTAAGCGGGACTCCTTCCTGGCCATCCTGGCCGCCGTGGACTTTACCAAGGAGCATCTGGGGGTAGAGATGGAACGGACAATTCCTGTCTGCTCTTACAGTGGCCGGAACAACCAGTGCATTGGCAAGCGCTGTCCGTTCTCGGCGGCGAAAGCACTTGAAACGAAAGAGATTAAAACTTTTAAACGTGCAAAGCTGGTAAAACTATCTTTGAAATGAACACAGCCCGGAACTTCTGGATGATAAGAAGTTCCGGGCTCGTTGTTGTTATGCCTGTATTTGTTCCAGCTCCTCCTCAATCAGAGAAACAGCAATCGTAAAGGCCTGGATGCGGCGTCTGGCCAGTGTGATTTGAGATTTCAATCGGACGGGATTTTCTTTTCCTTCCAGAGTCTTGACGGTTTCCCGCAGCTTATGCAGGGTAGAGTCGATCTGCCGTTTGGCCTCCACAAGTTTATCTTTGGTATAGGTCATGCTTTGCCTCCTAAAATGGACCTTACTTATCGTGGTGTTGCGGGAGATCATCCTTTAGCGGCGGTTGCTCTTCCGCTTGTGAAAATCCTCCTCAATATCGTCTTTCCAGTGCTCATCCAGCGTAGCACAACACCGGACAGCGGTGACAGCCTGACTCACCACCTCGTAGTTGAGGCGAGTACCCTCGCTGTCACAGTGGTAGTTTACCGCCCGATCCGGGGCGATGCCCAGCGATCCCGCCGTTTCCACCGCGTCGATGTTTGCACCCAAAAAGAGGAACTCCCAACCGTACTTCTCCTTCTGGCGCTGGATCATGGTTTTGACCTGCTGAGAGGTATAGCGGCGGCTGGCATTCTCCATGCCGTCGGTGGTGATGACGAAGAGGGTGTGCTCCGGTACATCCTCACTCCGGGCGTATTTGTGGATGTTACCGATGTGATGGATGGCACCGCCGATTGCGTCCAGCAGGGCGGTGCAGCCCCGGACATAGTATTCTCTGTGGGTAATAGGCTCGACCGCTTCAATTTTTACCCGGTCATGGAGCACCTGGGTATGGTCGTTAAAGAGAATGGTGGAGACAAAAGCCTCGCCGGGCTCCTTTTTCTGCTTCTCCAGCATGGCGTTGAAGCCGCCGATGGTATCGACCTCCAGCCCCTGCATGGAGCCGCTGCGGTCCAGAATAAAGACCAGTTCCGTCAAATTCTTTTTCATAGAAAAATCCCCCTGTTCTGTGTTGTTTGGCTTACGAGCACAGTATAGGGGAATTTTATGCTTGTTTGGTCGCCTGGCGGGCGACAATTATGCTCTCAAAATTTGCGCCATGGGTTTGCCTTTGGCCAACTCATCCACTAGCTTATCCAGATACCGGATTTCCCGCATCAACGGGTCCTCGATTGCTTCCACCTGAATGCCGCATACCTTGCCGGTGATGAGGGTTCGATTGGGATTCATGGCCGGGGCATTTCGGAAGAAGTCCCCATAGCTGGTATCAGACTGCTCCAGACGGGCAATATCCTCGGCGCTATATCCGGTGAGCCAGGTGGTCACCTGGTCCACCTCTTCCCGGGTACGACCCTTTTTCACTGCCTTGTTGATTAGAAGCGGATAGAGCTTGGCAAAGGACATCTGTGTCACATCGGTACGGGGCATGGCATTAACCTCCCAGCAGGCTCTGATCAAAGGCGAAGAGAGCCTCGTTGATCTCAAAGATGTTGTAGTTTTGGTGGGCGATGAAATACTCCACGATGATGTCGAACTTACTGGCGTGGGAGAAGGCAAAGCCTGCCTTTCCCAGCATCTCACGGGCCTCCTGCAGAGGCAGCTCCAGGGCCACGGCGAAGGCCATAGCGGTGGGCTTAGAGGGCTTGTAGTGGACGTCCGAGCGGATCTTGGAGAAGAGTTTTCGGTCAATGTTGGCCTTTTTATAGCACTGGGCGTCGGTGAGACCACGCTCATCGATCTTCCGCAGCAGCATCTGAGAAAAGCTTTCATCCAGTTGACTGAGGGCCTCGTCCAGACTGATGGTCAACGATGTGGGGGGCAATGGTGCTGCTGTAGGGGTCAGTGGTGTTCCTGGAATAGACTCCCACATTGACGTTGTTAAAAAACGCTCATCCGGCTGGCTCAGGTTTTCGTCCGACCAATGCGCTGCCTTTGCAGGAGTCCACGGTACTTCTGTCATGGAAGGGGCGTTAAAGCCCGCGGAACGGCGGCGCTGCTCTTCCAGACTGTCGGTATGTTCGGACACATAGTGGTCGTCGATATAGGCGGCAATATCGGCAAAGAGCTTTCCGCCGATGGTGTAGGCGGCTCGGTCGAAGATCACCAGATAGACGGTCATATCGTGGGAGAGCAGGAAGTCTCCGATAGTGTCCACCGCCACCTTCAGAGCCTGGTCCTTGGGGTAGCCGTATGCCCCGGAGGAGATAAGGGGAAAGGCCACCGTTTCGCACTTGTTGGCGAAGGCCAGCTCCAGGGAGGAACGGTAGGCGGAAATGAGAAGCTCCCTCTCGCCGCAACTTCCACCCTGCCAGACAGGGCCGACGGTGTGGATTACAAACTTGGCGGGCAGGCGGTAACCCTTTGTGATCTTGGCCTGTCCTGTTTTGCAGCCGCCCAAGGTACGGCACTCCTTCAAAAGATCCGGCCCGGCGGCACGGTGAATGGCGCCATCTACACCCCCGCCTCCCAGAAGGCTCTCTTTGGCGGCATTGACGATGGCGTCCACCTTCATAGTAGTGATATCATTTCGCACGATGTGCAGGGGCATGAGAACACCTCCTCATTGATTGGTTTTATGATACCATGAACTGGTCGTTCTGACAAGGAACGGACATTTGCCCGCCTAAAAACCTATTGGAGGTCTTAGCTATCTCGATTTGTAGAGAAATCGCAGCATCCGGCCCCAAAATGCTTGACAAAAGAGAATAAAACACTACAATGAACGATGTTCATATTGAGGTGATAGGATGAATACCGTAGTTACATCCAAAGAGGAGATCCTGAAGACCAGCCGTGAGCTCATCCAGCAAGCGGGGTGGTCTGCGGTCAATATTCGCTCAGTGGCGGCCGCCTGCGGTGTGTCGGTTGGTTCCATCTACAACTATTTTGATTCCAAAGCTGCTCTGATGGGTGCCACAGTGGAGAGCGTCTGGTGTGAGATCTTCCACCGCCCGGAGGATGAGGCGGTATTTCAGGATACCCAGGCCTGCATTATCTGGCTGTACCAACGAATGGAGTACGGCTGTAAGCGGTATCCCGGATTTTTCAATCTTCACTCTCTGGGGTTCATGGGGGAGGACAAATCCGATGGAAAACGGCGGATGCAGCAGACCTGGCAGCATATTTTGGATAGCCTGCATTCTGTCTTGTTGCGGGATGCCAGAGTCCGGCCAGATGCCTTTACCGAAGCATTTACAGCGGAAAAATTTTCTGATCTCCTGTTTTCGCTGATGCTGTCTGCGTTGCTGCGGCAGGATTATGATCCCTCGGTTGTATTGGAGATCGTCCGCAGGACCCTCTATTAAAATTCCCACAACTCTGTGGGAATTTTGTATCCCGGAAATTGAACATTGTTCATTAGAAGGAGGCAATGATGAAAGTAAAACGGAATACGCTGCTGCTTCTGGCCTGTTTGGTGTGGAGCGCGGCGGGATTCAATATCCTTCGGATCGGCGTAATGGACTATCCGACCTATGTTACGGTGCTGAACGCGCTGTTGTCGGTACTGGTGTTTGCCGTATTTCAGTATTTTATTTTTGGAAGGCTGGTCAAAAAGCACACTGCCCGGATTGCCGCCTATTTGGAGGAACGGCACTTTTTCCTCAAATTTTTTGACGGAAAGGCTTTTGTTATCATGGCGGTTATGATGACCGGGGGCATTGGCCTCCGGGTGAGCGGGCTGGCGCCGGAGCGGTTTATTGCCGTATTTTATACGGGCCTGGGCGCTGCACTGCTACTGGCAGGATTGCTGTTTGGCAGAAACTTTATCAAGGCGACCATTGCAGCAGGCACCGTCCAAAACAAAATGGAACAAGAAGGAGAATATGAAACGGGAATGCAAATAAGGAGAGGAACTATATGAAACGCTATGCGAATACCGCGCTGCTGTACGCCATCCTGGCCATGGTGGGCGGCGTGTTTTATCGGGAGTTTACAAAATTCAACGGCTTTACGGCCAAGACCACGCTCTCTGTGGTGCATACCCATTATTTTCTGCTGGGTATGGTGTTCTTCCTGTTGATTCTTGTGCTGGAAAAGAATTTTTCCTTCACAGGCGCAAAGACCGGACGGGTGCTGGCACTCTATCATGTGGGCCTGAACCTGACCGCCGTGATGCTGGTGGTGCGGGGAGTGTTCCAGGTGCTGGGGACCTCGCTGTCCGCTGGTATGAATGCGGCTATCTCCGGTATAGCTGGAATTGGGCATATCCTGCTTGGAGTCAGTCTGATTTTGATGCTGCTGCAGATCAAGCGCAGCGTAACGAAATAAGACAGAAGAACGGGGTTGGTACTGCATTGCAGTATCAACCCCGTTCTTCTGTTTATCTTGGCGGACGATCATCCTGCCTATTGACATGGAGTTACAATTGGCATATACTTAACGAAGTTAAATAAATGGGAGATTGTACAATTATGGAATGGACAGATATGGTGCATTATCAGCAGCAGCTCCAAAAGGTTATGCGTTCGCTCCTTCCACTACGGAAATCCGTGCTTACCGCCAGCGAATGTGAACTTTTGGCTCATCTCTATCTGAAGCCGGAACAGAACACGCCAGTTTTACTCAGCCAAAACAGCGGCATGAAAATTGAGGCGGTCAGCCGGTGCCTGAAATCGCTCCATGAGAAAAACTGCATATGCAAGCAGCGGAAGGAAACAGACGAGCGGAGTTATCAGATTTTTATCACGGAAACCGGTCTTGCAGAATTGAAAAGGGGATACGAGAGTATTCTGCAGCCCTTCTATGATTTATGGCGCAGCTCCAGCCATGATTTTGAGGCGTTTGTGTATTATGCGGACCGACTTGCCGTGCAGATTGAGAAAGGACAGGAAAAGCCCCATGACCATGAAGTTTTATGACGCGCTGCAGATGGACCCCTCCGTGCTGAAGCGGAAGATTGCAGCCTGTGAAGTAAAACGGGAGAAAACCTATTACTGGGTTGCGATAGCGGTTCGGTCTGTGTTGATCGTGGCTTTTGCCATTGTGTTTATCAGTTTGCTGTCCGCTGTGTTCGGAAGCGACAACACCCCTCTGGCAGTGGCACTGTTCTGCATGATGCTTGGGATTCGCTTTGTCAATTTTGAATATTGCATCGGAGATTCTCTGATTACCCTGGCAGCGGTGCTGGCTATTCTGGTTCTGGTTCCCAGTGCGGCGGCGGTGGTTCCGCCGGTTCTGTTGATTCCGCTGCACTTTGCGGGCTTTTTTGCCATTCTCTGCATGACCACCCAACGGCCTGAAATGGGTAACGGCGGCCTGTACAGCTTTGCCTACATCTATCTGACAGGCAATCCCGTCGTGGGAGAGGCGCTGGTTCGCCGCGGACTGTTGGCCTTGGTGGGTTATCTCATCTGCGGCGCCATCCTGTTTGCCAAGCACCGGGATCAGCATAAGACGACGCGTTTTCACCATGTCATGCGGAAGTTTGATCTTGCTGTGCCGGTTTATCTGTGGCAGTTTCGCATGGCCCTTGGCGTGAGTCTGGTGCTGACTGCGGGACAGGTGTTTGGCGTAGAGCGGTTCATGTGGATGGGATTTGCCTGTGCGTCGCTGCTATCGGAATATCCTTACTCCGGCAATACGGTTACCCACTTCTGGCAGAGAATTGTGGGGGCGTTGGCGGGCTCCTGTGCGTTTTTTGTGGTTTATCTGGTGACGCCGGAAGCGCTTCACCCGTTAATGGGCCCCTTGGGAGGACTGTGTCTGGGCTTTTGCACCGATTACCGGTATAAAACGGCGATGAACTGTTTTGGTGCGCTGATGTTGGGGACCGGGATCTACGGACTCCAGGGAGCGGTGATCCTTCGTATTGTAGGTACCATCTTGGGTGTGACCTTCGGCCTGGTATTTGCGTTTATCTTCCATCGCCTGGCGGCGGCAAGATTTCTGACAGTACCGGAAAGAGAATAAGAAAACAGAAAAGGGGGCGGGCGACTGAAAGCTTTTTCGGGTGCCTGCTCCTTTAGTCCGTTCAAGCGGATGTTGCAGATCAGTATGTGTAGAACGCATGACAACAATTTGTGTGCAGTTTTGTTGGGGAACGGCTTTTTCTGTTCCTTTTGCCGTGCTATACTGTTTATAGAAATCTTTGTATGGCCGGAAGGGAGCGGATAATATGCCTATGCTGGGTGCAATCCTGACCCCACATCCTCCGGTGCTGCTGCCTGAAGTGGGCAGGGGCCGGGAGTGTGAGATCAATGCCACCGGTCAGGCCATGCGTGCCGCCGCTGCAGAGGTGGCGCGGTGGAAGCCGGATGTGCTCATTGTAGCCTCACCACACACGGTTTTGTACGGAAATTATTTCCACATTGCCCCTGGAGCGGGTGCTGCGGGCGATATGTCTGCTTTTGGCGCCCCGCAGGTGCGCATTGAGGTAGAGTACGACGGGCCGCTGCGGGATGAAATTGTGCGTCGAGCCCGGGAAAAAGGTCTGGAGGCTGGCACCCTGGGCCAGCGTAACCCCGCTCTGGACCATGGAGCATTGATTCCTCTTGTTTTTCTCCGCAAAGCGGGTGTGGATTGCCCCATCATACGGATGGGCCTTTCCGGCTTCTCTCCGCTGGAGCACTACCGACTGGGACAGTGCGTGGCCGAGGCGGCAGAGGCATTGGGCCGCCGGGCCGTGTTTGTGGCCAGCGGCGATCTCTCTCATAAACTGAAAGCCGACGGCCCCTATGGATTTGCGCCGGAGGGACCGGTCTTTGACCGGCGGGTGACAGAGACTATGGCGTCGGGTGATTTTCTGCGATTTCTCACCATGGACGCAGATCTTTGCCAGCGGGCGGCTGAATGCGGCCTGCGTGCCTTCCAGATGATGTCTGGAGCCTTGGATGGGCTGGCGGTGGAGCCCCAGCTTTTGAGCCATGAGGGTACTTTCGGGGTGGGATACGCGGTGGCGTTGTTTCCGGTCACCGGACGGGACGAGGGCCGCCGGTATGCGGCCGCATTCCAGCAGGTCAGGCAGGCCCAGCTGGAGGAGAGACGTGCTAAAGAGGACCCCTGGGTAAAGCTGGCACGGTTGTCGCTGGAGACTTATGTGCGGACCGGAGATCCTCTGGGGCAGCTGCCTGCGGGATTGCCCCAGGAATTGACCAGTCAGGCGGCAGGAGCCTTTGTATCCCTCCATAAGGACGGACGGCTCCGTGGCTGCATCGGTACCATTGCGCCAACCCAGAGAAATGTGGCCTGGGAGATCATACAAAACGCCATTTCCGCCGGGATCCGAGATCCGCGGTTCCCGGCGGTGCGGGCCCGGGAGCTGGATGAGCTGGAGTACAGCGTGGATGTGTTGGGGGAGCCGGAAACTGTGGATTCCCCCGATCAGTTGGACCCCAGACAATATGGAGTCATTGTCAGCTGCGGGCAGCGGCGGGGACTGCTGCTGCCTGACCTGGAAGGTGTGGACACAGTGGCGCAGCAGCTGGATATTGCCCGGCAAAAGGGCGGGATCGGCGCGGAGGATCCGTATCAGATCCAGCGATTTCAGGTGGTGCGGCACCAATGAGCATCTCGTGTGAATTGTGTTTTCACCGCTGCCAATTAGCGGAGGGACAGACCGGGCTGTGCAGGGCCAGAGGCAACCGGGGCGGACGGATTGTCCCGCTCAATTATGGCAAGCTGACTGCGCTGGCCCTGGACCCCATTGAGAAAAAGCCGCTGCGCCGGTTCCATCCAGGCAGTATGGTACTGTCGGTGGGCAGCTTTGGCTGTAATCTGAGCTGTTCCTTCTGTCAGAATATTGAGATCGCTGGAGCAGGGGAGACATTCCCAACCAGGGATTGCACACCGGAAGAACTGGTACGGGAGGCTGTACGTTTGGCCAGCCGGGGCAATATCGGTGTGGCCTATACCTATAATGAGCCGCTGGTTGGCTATGAGTATGTGCGGGACTGCGCCGCGCTGGTACACCAGGCCGGGATGCTCAATGTGCTGGTGACCAATGGTACCATTGCAGAGGACTGGTGGCGGAAGCTGCTGCCGCTGATCGACGCGGTAAACATTGATTTGAAGGGCTTTACCGAACGATGGTACCGTGCTCTGGGAGGAGATCTGGAGAGTGTGAAACGCTCCATCTCCCTGGCTGCCGGCCGCTGCCATTTGGAGGTCACCACGCTGATTGTGCCGGGAGAAAATGACACGGAGGAGGAGATCCGGGCCCTGTCCCGATGGCTCTCCTCGGTCGATTCCCACATTCCCCTGCACATCTCCCGCTTTTTCCCCCGCCATCGTATGGCGGACCGTCCACCTACGCCGGTGGAGACGGTTTACCGCCTGGCAGATGTGGCACGGGAAGAACTGCATGATGTTTATACTGGTAACTGCTGAAAATCATCAAACAGGAGGTATCTTTTATGCGTAAGAATTTTGGAGCAAAACCCTGGACCTACCCCCAGCCGGTCTTTATCCTGGCCACCTATGGCGAAGATGGCACGGCGGACGCCATGAATGCGGCCTGGGGCGGCATCAGCGAGGAGAAAGAATTGTCCATGTGTATCAGCGCCGGTCATAAGACCACCGCCAATATTCTGGCCCGAAAGGCTTTTACAGTGAGTATGGCCACGGCAGAGCAGATGGTGGCCTGCGACTATGTGGGCATTGAGTCGGGCAATAACGTGGCCAATAAGCTGGAAAAGGCGGGCTGGCATACCAGCAAAGCAGAATTTGTGGATGCGCCCCTCATTGATGAGCTGCCTATGGCTGTGGAGTGCCGCCTGGTCAGCTATGATCCGGAGAGTTGCCGTCTGGTAGGCGAGATCGTGAATGTCAGTGCTGATGAGTCGGTTTTGGGAGAGGACGGAAAGATCGATCCGGACAAGCTGCAGCCCATTATCTTTGACCCCATCCACAATATCTACCGCAAGCTGGGTGAGAAGGCGGGCAACGCCTTCCGGGACGGGGCGCAGCTGAAGTAATCGAAGGAGAATGATTGGCGCAACAGACCTACAGTATCCTTGAATTTACAAACAAAGAAAGAACCAAGCAACAAAATGGACGCCCGGCATCAGCCGGGCGTCCAAATTATTTGCTTACGTTTTGAGAAGAGGACAGGTGATTCTGCAGTTGCTCCAGGAACAGTTCTGCCGCCTTGGAAAATGTCTGGGATTTTTTCCAGACCAGGTGCATCCCCAGCTCCAGCTTTGGCTTCAGGAGCCGGAAGCATAGGTTGCTGCCGGTGGTGTTTACCAGCTTGTCCAGGGTAAAGGCGTATCCCAGCCCCTCGTCCACCATTAACGAGGCGTTGTAGATCAGATTATAGGTGGCCACGGTGTAGAGCTCCGAGGGTTCTTTTTTGAGCCAGCGGTACAGGCCGCTTTTATTATCCACCTGCCGGGAGAGGATCAGAGGCTTGTCCCACAGATCATGGGGAGAAACGGTGTCTTGCTGGGCAAGAGGACTGTCTTGCCGCATCAGTACCCCCCAGGTGTCCTTCATAGGCAGTTCCATATAGTGGTACCTTGTTTTGTCCATGTCTCCAAGAAGGACGCCAAAATCCAACAACCCCTTGTCCAGCCGCTCGCATACGTCCACAGCGTCGCCGCTGACGATGTGGAAATGGATACCCGGGTAGCGCTCTCGCAGCTGTTTGGCAGCCCCAACGATTTGGCGCACGCCGTCTGTCTCACCGGTGCCGATATAGATATCCCCGTTGACGGTGTTGCCGGACTGCATAACCTCTTTCTCCGTCCGGTCCACCAACTCCAGAATCTCCTCCGCCCGTTTCCGCAGCAGCATACCGTCCTCGGTCAGCGTGATCTTCCGGTTGCCCCGGACCATCAGCTGCTTACCCAGCTCTTCCTCCAGCTCCTTGAGCTGCCTGGAGAGGGTGGGCTGTGTCAGGTGAAGGGATTGTGCCGCCGCTGAGATATTTTGCTCCCGTGCCACGGCCAGAAAATATTGAAGCACTCTTAACTCCATAGCGCTCACCTCTGTATAGATAATAGCATGACTTAACTATAGGTTTCAAGCATAGTAAGATATTCTATATAGGTATTTGTTATCTGAAAGCGCCGGTGATACAATGAAACCAAATACCTGAAGAATTGGGAGCGTAACATGGAGCTAGAAGAATTTTTGAATGAACTAAACAGCGGTAACGTGGTGCAGGGCGGAAGCGAGGTTCACCAATTCATGCACGGCGTCAGCCAGGAAGCCCTGCGGATTACCGCGGAGATCAACGGGAGCTATCATGAACCGGCGCAGCTGCGGGCCCTGTTTTCTCAGCTGATCGGCAAGCCGGTGGATGAGAGCTTCGGACTTTTCCCACCTTTTTACACGGACTGTGGAAAAAACATCCATATTGGAAAGAATGTGTTTATCAACGCGGGGTGCAAATTTCAGGATCAGGGCGGCATTTTTATCGAGGATGGTGCCCTCATCGGTCATAATGTGGTGCTGGCGACCCTTAACCACGTTGCCTCGCCGCAAGACCGAGGCAGCATGATCCCCGCACCGATCCGAATCGGGAAGAATGTGTGGATCGGCGCCAATGCTACCATTCTGCCTGGTGTGACCATCGGGGACGGCGCCATTGTGGCTGCCGGCGCGGTGGTGAACAGAGATGTGCCGGAGAATACCGTGGTAGGCGGCGTACCTGCAAAAGTCATACGGACCATCGGCGAGGAGGACGAAGCATGAGCAAGAAAGTTTTGGTGATTTCTACCAGCCTGCGTCACAACAGCAATTCTGATCTGCTGGCCCGGCAGTTTGTCCAGGGTGTCCAGGAGGCCGGCCATCAGGTGGAGCTGCTCTCCCTGCAGGGGAAGGAATTGCACTTTTGCAGGGGCTGTCTGGCCTGTCTGAAGCAGTCCCGGTGTGTGATTCAGGACGACGCCAACGCGATTGTGGAAAAGATGGCGGCGGCGGATGTGATTTGCTTTGCCACCCCGGTGTACTATTACGAGATGTCCGGCCAGATGAAAACCCTGCTGGACCGGGCCAATTCTCTGTACGCCGCCGACTACGCTTTCCGGGATATCTACTTGCTCACCGCCTCCGCTGAGGAGGAGGACAGCGCCTCTGACGGCCCAGTCAACGGCCTGAATGGCTGGATCGCCTGTTTTGAAAAGGCTCGGCTGGCCGGTGTGGTACGGGGCGGCGGCGTCAATGACCCGGGCGATATGGCCCGTCTGACCGAAAAGCTGGCCGAGGCCTATAAGATGGGTAAGGGCGTATGAGAACCGCGGCAAAGTGGCTGTGTATGCTCCTTGCCCTATTGGGACTGTCGGCCTGCGGCGGCAGCGTTCCAGAAGAGACACAATCTGCGGAGACGGCATCCGGTCAGGAGGAAACGGCATTGAAGATCACAGTAGGCGATGAGGAACTGCTGGCTACCTTGGAGGACAACAGCTCGGCCCGTGAATTCAAGGAGCTGCTGGCACAGGGGCCGGTGACCATCGAGATGGAAGATTACGGTGGCTTTGAAAAAGTGGGCCCGCTGGGTACCACGCTGACCCGGAATGACCGGCAGATCACCACAGAGCCGGGGGATGTGATCCTCTATCAGGGCAATCAGATTACGGTTTACTACGGCACGAATACCTGGAAATTCACCCGGCTTGCAAAGATCGATGATCCCACCGATTTGCAGGCGAAGCTGGGAGAGGGAAGGGTTCAGGTTACATTTTCTCTTGAGTAGGAGGTATTTGTTATGGCAGTGAAGCAGACGGCGGGCAGAGATGCGCTGGGTGAGTTTGCTCCGAAATTTGCGGAGTTGAATGACGACGTATTGTTTGGACAGGTGTGGAGCCGGGAGGACAAACTCTCCCTGCGGGATCGTTCTCTGGTCACGGTTGTGGCTCTGATGGCTCAGGGGCTGGTGGACAGCTCCTTCCAGTATCACCTGAGCACTGCCAAGCAAAACGGTATTACCCGCCAGGAGATTGCGGAGATTTTGACTCATGCTGCCTTTTACGCAGGTTGGCCCAAAGCCTGGGCGGCCTTCCGTATGGCCAAGGAAGTGTGGGCCGAGGATGCCGGCGATGATGGTAAGGCCATGCACCAGAAAGAAATGGTGTTTCCCATCGGGGCGCCCAACGACGGGTTCTCTCAGTACTTCGTGGGCCAGAGCTACCTGCAGCCCCTCTCTGCCAGCCAGGTTGGGGTGTATAATGTGACCTTCGAGCCAGGCTGCCGGAACAACTGGCACGTCCATCACGCTGACAAGGGCGGCGGGCAAATTTTGATTTGCGTAGCCGGCCGAGGCTGGTATCAGGAGTGGGGGAAGGAGGCCAGGGAGCTGCATCCCGGCGATGTGGTCAACATTCCCACCGGCGTCAAGCACTGGCATGGCGCCGCATCGGACAGCTGGTTTTCCCATCTTGCCCTGGAAGTGCCTGGTGAAAACTGCTCCAATGAGTGGCTGGAGGCAGTTTCCGAGACCGAGTACAGCAAACTGGGTTGATTTTTATCCTGCAAAAAGGCTCCCGCCAGTCTGGCGGGAGCCTTTTTGTGCAGAAAACTCTGTAAAAACTTATGTATACTGCGTGGAACTATCTTGGGCGGAATAAAAGGAAAACAGCAAATATTATAAAATTTCCGTTCAAAACTTGTCGAACAGCAGGATTTCTGTTATGCTATTATCAATCGCATCATCCAAGACAGAACAGAGTCCAACGCAGAAAGGAAAGTCCATGGTTAGAAAGAAAGCAGTATCCGGGTTGCTGGCAGGCGCACTGCTGGCAGCCATGATTCCTCTGTCCTTTGGCGGAACGGTCCAAGCCGCGGGGAGCAGCGGGTCCTTTGCCGACGTAGCTCCCGGCATATGGTATGCCGGCGCGGTATCCTATGTGTATGACAACGGTTTGATGAGCGGTATTTCCGGCAGTATGTTTGCGCCGGAATTGTCCATGAGCCGGGCCATGCTGGCCACGGTGCTCTACCGGATGGCAGGCAGTCCGGCAGTGAGTGGTAAGGACAATTTTACCGATACAGAGAACGATACCTGGTACTCCGACGCGGTGCTGTGGGCCCAACAAAACGGCTATGTGACCGGGTACAGCAGCCAGACCTTTGGTACCAACGACCCTGTGACCCGGGAGCAGGTGGCCACCATTTTGTGGCGCTATGCAGGCAGCCCAGACGCCAGCGCCGGTACACCCTATGCCGATGCGGACGAGATCTCGTCCTGGGCGGTTCCCGCAGTGGACTGGGCCCAGGCGGAGCAGGTGATCAGCGGTAAGCCGGGAAATTGCTTTGATCCCTCCGGCCAGGCAACCCGGGCGGAGACAGCGGTTATTCTGACCCGCTACGACCAGAACAGCCAGCCGGAGCCGGAGCCCACGCCTACCCCGACTCCAACTCCGACTCCAACTCCAACTCCAACTCCAACGCCTACGCCTACTCCTACACCTACTCCCACGCCTACTCCCACGCCAACACTTACACCGGAACCCACCCCCAGCGAAAGCCCGGATCCGGAACCTACTCCCAGTGAAACACCGGAGCCAACGCCTACGCCTACTCCAATGCCCATCCCATCCAACCCCTATGACAGCGAGGCGTTTTATGTCAATGAGGACGGCTTCCTCAGCTACGATGGAGATGCGGAAAGCCATGTGGGCATCGATGTCTCCTCCCACCAGGGCAAGATCGACTGGGACCTGGTGGCGGAATCCGGAGTGGAATTTGCCATCATTCGGGTAGGTTATCGAGGGTATACCGTGGGTAAGATCGTGCAGGACCCCTATTTTACGTATAACATAGAAAACGCCACCCGAGCGGGTATCGATGTGGGGGTTTACTTCTTCTCCCAGGCGGTCAACGAGGAAGAAGCAATGGAGGAGGCCTATCAAACCCTGGAGTGGATCGAGGGATATGATGTGACCTATCCGGTGGTATTTGACTGGGAGTATGTCAGCGACAGCAGCAGCCGTACATACAACATGACCTACCAGGAGATCATTGACTGTACCAAGGCCTTTAACCAGGTGATCCAGGATGAGGGATATCAGCCCATGGCCTACAGCAATCCCAATCTGGTAAACAAGGGGTTTGACCTCTCTCAGCTGCAGGACTATCCTTTCTGGCTGGCTCACTATACCACCGGCTGGAAGCCCACCACATTCCCGTATTACTATGATATGTGGCAGTATTCCAGCAGCGGAACGGTAAGCGGGATCGAGGGTAAGGTGGATCTGAACATCTGCCTGGTGGATCTGAAGAAAAACAATCGAAAGTAAGAAAAGATCGGGGGTGCGGCAATCCGCTGCACCCCCATCTTTTTTAGAATGATATTGACATATGCCGGAAATAAGCGTATGATGAAGCTATAATAATTGGCATATGCCGGGAAAAGGAGCGACGAACCATGAAGATCGCAGTTGCCAGCGTGGGAACAGAGGTAGGGGGCCACTTCGGCCATTGTGAACATTTCCGTATCTACACTGTGGAGGACGGCAAGATTCTGGGGGAGGAGCTGGTACCCAATCCGGAGCACAAGCCCGGATTCCTGCCCAATTTCCTGGGGGATATGGGGGTTGAAGTAGTCATTGCCGGAGGCATGGGTGCCCACGCCGTGTCTCTGTTCCAGCAGCGGAACATCAAGACCATGATGGGGGTCCAGGGGGACGCCCGCACCGCCGTGGAGCAGTACCTGAAAGGGGAGCTGAAGTCCACCGATGCCGTCTGCCACCACCATGATCACGAACACGAGCATCATCACGACCACAACTGCGGTGGTCATCATCACGACGCATAAAAAATGGACAAAAGGGGTCCCGCCGGTTTACCGGCGGGACCCCTTTTGCGTTGTGAGATTACAGCCCGTCGTGGTTGACGGCCCGGTTGATGGCGGACAGGATGCCCTTCAGAGGAGCCAGGTTGATGTTGTGGCTCATGCCCACACCGAACCAGTCCCGGCCCTCCTCATCCTGGAGGTGGATGTAGGCCACAGCCTGGGAGTCGGAGCCCTGCTTGATGGCGTGCTCCTTATAGTCGATGAAGGTGAAGCGGTCCATCTTCTGACCGTGGATAGCGTTGAAGAAGGCGTCAATAGGGCCATTACCCGAGCCCTGAACCTGGAATACCGTGTCGGTGTGGCGAAGGGTACCGGCAAAGGTGACGTGGGAGTGGCCCTCCTCATCGGTAAACTCAGCAAAGGAGTGGCGCACCATCTCGTAGGGCTTGACGGCGTCGATGTAGTGGGTCTTGAACAGGTCGTAAATGGCCTCCGGTTTGAGCTCCTTGCCCACCCGGTCGGTCTCCACCTGAACGATGTGGCCGAACTCGGGGTGCATGGCCTTGGGCAGATCGAAACCGAAGGAGTGCTGCATGACGAAGGCGGAGCCGCCCTTGCCCGACTGAGAGTTGATGCGGATGATGGGCTCATACTGCCGTCCCACATCGGCGGGGTCGATGGGCAGATAGGGCACCTCCCAGTACTCGGTGCCGCTCTCCTCCATGTAGCGGGTGCCCTTGTTGATGGCGTCCTGGTGGGAGCCGGAGAAGGCGGTGAACACCAGCTCGCCCACATAGGGCTGCCGCTCACCGATCTTCATCTTGGTGACCTTCTCGTACACATCCCGGATCTTGTTGATGTTGGAGAAGTCCAGCTTGGGGTCCACGCCCTGAGTGTACAGGTTGAGAGCCAGGGTGACCATATCCACGTTGCCGGTGCGCTCACCATTGCCGAAGAGGGTGGCCTCCACACGCTCGGCGCCTGCCAGCAGACCCATCTCGGCGGTGGCTACGCCCTCGCCGCGGTCGTTGTGGGGATGGAGGGAGATGATGGCGCATTCCCGGCTGGGCAGCTTGTCGATGAAGTACTCAATCTCATCGGCAAAGTAGTTGGGCATACAGTTTTCCACCGTAGTGGGCAGGTTGAGGATGATCTTGTGGTCGGGGGTGGCCCCGATGGCCTCGATGACCGCCTGGCAGATCTCCACGGCGGCGTCCATCTCGGTGCCCATGAAGGACTCGGGGGAATACTCGTACCGGAGATCCATACCGGCGTCGATGGCGGGCTGGCTCAGCTCCCGGATGAGTTGGGCGGCGTCCACGGCGATCTTGGTGACGCCGGCCACGTCGGTGTGGAACACCACCTTCCTCTGGAGGGTGGAGGTGGAGTTATAGAAATGGAAGATAACGTGCTTGGCTCCGTCTATGGCCTCAAAGGTCTTGCGGATCAGATGCTCTCTGGCCTGGACCAGCACCTGGATGGTCACGTCGTCGGGGATGTGGCCGCCCTCAATGAGGGTGCGGATGAACTCATACTCGGTCTCGGAGGCGGAGGGGAAGCCCACCTCGATTTCCTTCACGCCGATGTCTACCAGCGTGTGGAACAGCTCCAGCTTCTCTTCCACGTTCATGGGATCGATAAGGGCCTGGTTGCCGTCCCGCAGGTCCACGGAGCACCAGACGGGGGGCGCCTTCAATTCCTTGTCGGGCCAGGCGCGCTTTTCCATTTTCAGCGGGACGAAGGGAATGTACTTTTCCTGTGCGGGTTTCATAATAGCAGTTCCTCCTTGGGCCAGGGAATAAGAAAAACCCCTGACCAGATTATGGTCAGGGGCGTAAGATACGCGGTACCACCCTGCTTCCGCCCGCCGTCACCGGCGGACGCTCATGGCCTCCAACAAGGCCCCGGCCGATAACGTGGCCGTGACGGCCTGCCCTACAACAGCAGCTTCAGGCAGGCGGCTCCGGGATCAGTATCCGCACGCTTTCCTCCGCCGGTTCGCACCAACCACCGGTTCTCTGAGGGGGACGGAACGTGCCTTCTTCCCATCATTGCCTGTTCTGGGATTTGATTGTTACCCATTCTAGCCGAACCGTCCGGTTTTGTCAAGAGGCAGTTTCCGACCAGGAGAGCACATGGGAGGGGGAGTTGTTGGTATAGACACCATAAAGTTTATACACATCTGCGGGCAGACTGAACTGATAGGTCCCCAGATAGGCCAGCCCGTCCCGATCGTATACAGACAGAAAGAACGAGGTGTTCTTTTCGTCCCCTGCGTAATAGGAGTCGGCAAAGATCAGCCGGTGGCTTTCATGGTCATAGAGGGAGGAGGTGGTGCTGTACCGGGCATACCCGGTCAGCTCATCGGCTGACGGATAGTAGGTGGGGGTGTATTGGTTGTGGAGGTCCCCGGTCAGATCTACCTTCCAGCCCCCCTGGCCGTCGGGAACCAGTACCGCGAAGGGGCCTTTGCCGGTGAAAACCACCAGATAGTCTCCATGCCATAGGGTACTGAGGATCTCCTGATCCTCTGTCCAGGGGAAGAGAGGCAGATGGACCACCACCTGGCCGTTTTTGGGGTCCAGCTGGGTGAAAAACAGCGTGTTCTCTTCCAAAGTCAGCAGATAGAGGCAGTCGTCTCCCTCCGGGCCGCCAAAGAGACGGACCACCTGCCCGCCATCGGGTATGGAGTAGAGGGTAGAGATGGCGGCGGATTCTCCGCTGGTGCCGGTGAGGGCGTATATCCCCCAGCCGCCGGGAATATGACTGGTGTCCAGCAGGTCGACCTGGTCACCTCCGGGAATGAGAGCGAAATAGGTAATATAGTCCCGCATCACAGTCTGGGTAGATAGACTCAAGTCATATTCCAGGTCAAAATCATAACCACAGAGCTGGCCGCTCTTCTCGTCGGTCTCCAGAGAGATGATGGCATATGTGCTCTTGGACAGAGGAAAGAAAAAGTAGTCTTCCACCAACTGGATCAGCTGCTTGGATGTCAGCGGGTTGTGTATAAATTGGGTGAAAGAGCCGGAAACCTCCAGGGGATAGTGATCGGTATAGTCGGACAGGTCCACCCGCTGTTGCGAAACGGCGACGTTGGGCCGGTTACTCTGGATCTGCTTTAAAAGAGCGAGCAGAGAAGGGGAGAGCTGCTTCTCTATAGAGGAATGACTGCTTATGCTATGTCTGGAGAGCTCGATATTAAAATAGTTTCCCCAAGAAAAGTTATCCTCTGCAAAGTGGGCAGCCTGGGAAAAGGTGCAGAGGGTCTCACCCTGCTCCGGGCTGTCCGCCGGAAAGGACTGGCGCCAGAAGAGGTGATTTTGATACTCAGTGTAGCTGGTGACCTGGACGCCGGCGGCAGCTGCCGGGTCCCCTGCCAGGGTGGTGGCAGAGACGGTCACGTCTGTACCCTGTTGCTGTAGCTGAGCATTGGTCCAGCCCAGCAGTCCGCCGAAGGCGGCCACCAGAGCCAGAAGCAGAGCAAGAGCGCTTTTCATCCCTCTCCCTCCTCCTTGCCGGTGAGCTGATCCAGGGCCTGACTGACCCGGTCAGCCTTGTAGCGGTAGGTCTCTTTCACATAGTCCATGAGGCTCTTGCCCTGTTCCTCCAGATCCAGGGTGGAGGCGTCTCCCACCAGCTTGCCTTTTTGCAGCAGCACGGCCCGGCTGATGAAGTGCTGTACCTCCTCCAGCAGGTGGGTGGACAGCAGGATGGTTTCGTTGGGTTCCAGAATACCCAGCAGTACCTTGTAGAAGTCCTCCCGGTTGAAGATGTCGTTGCCGGCGAAGGGCTCATCCATCAGGATGTAGTCGGCGCCCTGACACAAGGCCAGGATCACCTCAAACTGGTTCTTCTGGCCGGTGGAAAACCGGCGGATGGCCTTGTGGGCAGGCAGCTCGAAGAAGTCCAGCAGAGCGTGGAAGCGTTTTTGACGGAAGGTAGGAAACTGGCTGGTGAGAAAAATTCTGTGCTCCTCTGCGGTCAGGTTGGGGAAGAAGGAGTGCTCGCAGGTGGCGAAGGACAGGCGGGCGATGTTGGCCCGGTTTACCGGAGCGCCGTCCAGGGTGATTTGGCCCTGATAGGATAGCAGGCCCAGGATACACTTGAGCAGCGTGGTTTTGCCGGCGCCGTTCTCCCCAAACAGTCCTACGATTTCCCCAGGGCCTATGGTGAGGGACAGATCATCCACCGCTATGGTGGAGCCGAAGTATTTTTTACGAACCTGATGCAGTTCAAGCATAGCAGCCTCCAATCCAGTAGAAGGGGAAGGAACCCCAACAGTTGGGGGGGAAGTGACCGTCCGGCGTCCCGTAACGGTAGGTGAGGGCGCACAGCAGAAGCAGCAGGCCCCACAGCAGCGCGCAGGCGGCCAGGCCTACCAGAGGGATCAGGACCACCCGCCGCCACAGCTCCCAGCGGTTGGGGAGCAGCTTCATGCGGTAGATGCTGCGGCTGCCCAGCTTATGCCATGCATAATGAAGAAAGAGGGAGACGATGAGGCAGAGGGCCACCAGAGTCAGCCCCAGAGATATCCCGCCCAGCAGGCGGGAGAATGGGGCAATGACCGAACCCTCAATGAGTTTTGGGACCCACTTGCCGTCGATCCGGACGGACGTGTAGAGCTCATTTTTGGCGGAAGAAAAGGAGGCAAGAAACCGGAAATAACCGATGGCGAAGGCGACCCCCAGCCCGCCCAGTGTGATCTGGAGGGCCTGCCTGCCGGGAAAACCCAGAGGATAGACGCGTTCAGGTGTCCACATAGCGAGCCCTCCCTATCAGATTGTAGGTGACGATGATCAGAGCTGTCACAAAGACGGCCAGCTGGAAGATGGCTACCATGATATTATTTGGTACCTTAGCGTACACATTGGGCAGACTGGCAACAAAATCGCTGCCCGGTCTCGGTAAACCAAAGGCACCGATGTCGGCAGGGAAGCTAAGACCGGCAAAAACGGCCAGGGGCACGACGGTAAAGGGTTTATCGCCCCGCCGCCAGTGGTAGGAGCAGGTGGCTGCCGCCATGGCCAGCGCCGCCAGCATCACCACATTGCGGATGTAGATGGGCCAGTCCAGGCCGGGCAGAATTCCGTGAAACCATCCGCTGTAATAAAACACCAGCATGGGAAAGGCGTCGTCTGAGAGGGCGCAGAAGCGCAGGGCAATATACCATGCCGCTGCGATCTGCCCGCCCCAGTAGATCAGCAGGCAGAGGAAGTGGTGAAGGGCGAATATCAGGGTGGCCCGCTCCTCTCCACAGGGCAGGCGGCGGAGGGTATAGCCCAGCTTGCTGCCGCCCCGCTCCATGCCGAAGGAGGCCAGCGACAGACAGATCAGCACCAGACCTACGGTAAACAGCAGATGGAACAGGGAATTCTGCATAAAACCATATAGACTCACTTTGTTCAGCATGGAAATGGCCAGTGCTACCTGGGCGGCACTGGTGCCGGCGGTGATCAGGATCACTTGCCACAGCCGGGAGCGGGCGGCTACCATCAACAGGTTCACATATTGTCTCATGTTTCCTCCTCCTTTCGGTCCCACAGCCGGTCGATCAGCTCCAGAGCGGCCTCTTTCTCCAGCCCGGACTGCCGCAGAGAGCGGACAAAACCGGCGATCTCCTGCTCCAACAGTTTGGCCCTGAGAGCCTCCGCCCGGTCCGGCGGGGCGCACACTTCACTTTTGGCCCCCGAGCGGGAGGTGATGAGCCCCTCCTCCTCCAACAGGCGGTAGGCCTTCTGCACTGTGTTGGGGTTGACACCCAGCTGGGCCGACAGCACCCGGCGGGAGGGCAGTTCCTCGCCGTCGGCAATGGTGCCCGCCGCCACGCCCCGCTCCACATAGCGGACGATCTGCAGATAGATGGGCAGACCGTCCGCCGGGACGAAGCCGCCAAAGTCACACATGGCCATACCACCTCCTAACTGTATTACTGAACTAGTACACTTTCTAACTGTATTATATGAGTAATACGGTTGCCTGTCAAGTACTATGAGGCCTTTTCTTTTTCAGCCATTTCCGCTATACTATACGGGATATCGACAAAGCGAGGGAACAATATGCTGTTATCGGCGGAACAACTGACTAAGACCTACGGGACACGGAGTCTGCTGGACTCTGTCTCGTTTTATGTGGAGCCGGGGGACAAGGTGGGTATCATCGGCGTCAACGGATGCGGAAAATCCACCCTGCTGCGGCTGTTGGCCGGGGCGGAGGAGCCGGACGGAGGTACCGTTCGTCCCGACCCCAATGTGCGCCTGGCCTACCTGCCTCAGAACCCGGTATTTCCCGGGGAACATACCGTGCTGGAGCAGGTGCTGCTGGGGCTGGACGGGGACGATCGCGCCCTGGCGGAATATGAGGCCAAGACCATTCTAAACCAGCTGGGGGTACCCCGGTTCGACCAGAAGATGGAGGAACTGTCCGGCGGAGAGCGCCGCCGGGTGGCCCTGGCGGCGGTGCTGGCCCGGCCCTGCGATGTGCTGTTGCTGGACGAACCCACCAACCATCTGGACGACCGGATGGTTGGCTGGCTGGAGGACTATTTGAGAGGCTGGAAGGGCGCTCTGGTGATGGTCACCCACGACCGGTATTTTCTGGAGCGCATCGTCACGAAAATGGTGGAGGTGGAGGGCGGCAAGCTCTACACCTATGAGGGTAACTATGACAAATATCTGGAGCGGAAGGCGGCCCGGCTGGAACGTGAAAAGGCCAGTGAGCGCAAGCGCCAGGCCATCCTCCGACGGGAGTACCAGTGGGTGATGCAGGGCCCCACTGCCCGGGGTACCAAGAGCCGGGAGCGGCTTGAGCGGTACGAGGCCCTGAAGGCCCAGACCGGCCCCACGGAAAAAAGTACCTTGGAACTGTCCGCCCGTGCCAGCCGTCTAGGGAAAAAGACAGTGGAGCTTGCGGGGGTCACCAAGGCCTTCGGGGACCGGACCGTGGTCCGGGACTTTGACTGTATGCTGCTGCGGGATGACCGTATCGGCATCGTGGGCTCCAATGGCAGCGGAAAATCCACCCTGCTCAACCTGATGGCGGGGACTCTGGCTCCCGATTCTGGTACCGTGGAGGTGGGCGAGACGGTCCGCTTCGGCTACTTCCGCCAGGAAGTGCCCGACATGGACGGGGATATCCGGGTCATCGACTATGTGAAGGAGATTGGCAATAACATTGAGACGGCAGAGGGAATGCTCACCGCCTCCCAGCTGCTGGAGCAGTTCCTTTTCCCGGTGGAGGTCCAGTGGTCCCCCATCTGCAAGCTGTCCGGCGGGGAGAAGCGGCGGCTCTATCTGCTCTCAGTGCTGGCGGCCGCTCCCAATGTGCTGCTGCTGGATGAGCCCACCAACGACCTGGATATTCAGACCCTGTCCATTCTGGAGGACTATCTGGACACCTTCCCCGGCGCGGTGATTGCCGTATCCCACGACCGCTACTTCCTGGACCGGGTGGTGCGGCGGGTGTTTGCCGTAGAGGGGGATGGCTCTGTGCGGGCCTATCCCGGCGGATATACCGAGTATCTGGACGCCAAGCGGGCGGAGGAGAAGGCCAAAGCCCCCAAGATGCCTGCCTCTGACAAGGGGAAGGAGCGTACTTCCTCTCCCAAGAAGCTGAAGTTCAGCTACAAGGAGCAGCGGGAGTTTGAGACCATCGACGACGACATCGCCGCTCTGGAGAAGCAGATTGCCCAGGTCCAGGCGGAGCAGGCTGCCAAGGCCACCGACTATGTGGCCCTCCAGGAGATCCAGGAGAAGCAGAGCCAGCTGGAGGCCGCCCTGGAGGAGAAGATGGAGCGCTGGGTCTATCTCAATGACTTGGCGGAGCGGATTGCCGCCCAGGAGAAGTAGCCCGCCGTCCTCAGAACCAAAGCAAGGAGAATCCCATGACAAGAGTATGGAAATTTGTGGTGGCCATTGTGCTGGTGTGCGCCCTGGCATTGGCAGGCATGGCCATCCGTACCCAGACCAGCGCCGGGAAGAATGAAGTAAAGAATCCCGACCAATTCCGGGCGGTGTGGGTGAGCACGGTGTACCGGCTGGACTATCCCAGCAAGGCCACCACCGACCCGGCGGTGCTGAAGGCGGACGCGGACAAGATCTTGCAGACCTGCGCCGATATGGGCATGACCGCCGTGATCTTACAGGTGCGGCCCTCCGCCGACGCCCTCTATCCCTCCAGTTACTATCCCTGGAGCGCCGATCTGACGGGCCGACAGGGTCAGGCCCCGGCAGATGGCTTTGATCCCCTGGCCTACTGGGTGGAGAAAGCCCATGAGATGGGGCTGGAGCTTCATGCCTGGATCAACCCATTCCGAGTGACTAAGGGAGGCCAGTCCGAGTACGACAGCCTGACTGCCGACCATCCGGCCAAGGTCCACCCGGACTGGGTGGTGGAGTACGACGGCAAATACTATTTTGATCCCGGTCTGCCGGAGGTGCGGGAGTACATCATTCAGAGCGCCGAGGAGTTGGCCCGTAATTACGACATCGACGGCATCCACATGGACGACTACTTCTATCCCGGCGCAAACTTTGACGACGCCGACACCTATGCCCAGTACGGCAGCGGCTTCTCCGACATTGGGGATTGGCGTCGGGACAATGTGAACCAGCTGGTGAAGGAGATGGGGGAGCGGCTCCACGCCATTGATCCCGATTTGTCTTACGGCATCAGCCCCTCCGGCGTGTGGGCCGACAAGAGCAGCCAGTCCCAGGGCTCCAATACCACCGGCGGCTTTGAGAGCTACTATGCCTCCTACGCCGACAGCCGGAAGTGGGTGCAGGAGGAGTGGATTGACTACATCTGCCCCCAGGTCTACTGGTATATCGGTCATAAAAGTATGGACTATGAGACCATCGTCAAGTGGTGGGCAGACACAGTAAGGGGTACAGATGTTTCCCTTTACATTGGTATGGGCGACTACCAGGCGGGCAACACTGATCCCAGCAGTCCCTGGTACGGTGTGGAGGCCATCCGGCAGCAGCTGGAGCTCAACGAGACCATTGCCCAGGTGGATGGTGAAGTTCACTTCCGATATCAGTTTTTGGCGCAGAATGGGGAATTGCAGAAGCTTTATAAGGAATTTTATGCGCCTCAGCTGGAAGCAGCTCTAAATACGGCGGACCATATGGCCTATGTACAGGGCAGCAATGGACAGTTCCACCCGGACAGCTCTCTGACCCGGGGAGAGGCGGTGACGATGCTGACCCGGCTGGCGGTGGATCGTAATGGGAAACCACTTTACAGTTATGAGGAGGGCACCGGCGGCTTTTCCGACGTGAGTCTGGGGGACTGGTACAGCTCCTATGTCCATTTTGCCCGGAAATACGGCATTGTCCAGGGCTATGAGGACGGAACCTTCCGCCCCACCCAACCAGTCCGCCGGGCGGAGCTGGTGAAGATGGTGTGCGGATTCTTTGCTGTTACTGGCGGCAGCCACGCCTTTCCCGATGTGCCGGCCAGCTATTGGGCGGCTCGGGAGATCGCTTTTGCCGCTGCCCAGGGGTGGATCTCCGGCGGCACCGATGGTACCTTCCAGCCGGGCCGCAATGTGACAAGAGCGGAGGCAGTAAAGATCCTCAACCGTGCCATGGACCGGCAGGCGGGTGAGCGGGACATAGCGGCCCCCTTCACCGATGTGCGCGTGGACCACTGGGCCTACCATGAGATTCTGGAGGCCTCGGTGACCCACGACTATGAAAAGCACAGCCAGGGGGAGACCTGGCTGTAAAACAGGAAAGGCTCCCGGCGCTGCCGGGAGCCTTTTTGGAAGTCAGAAGAAACTTTACAGTCTTTTACCAAAAGGTGATGGAAAGCGCGAGGCAGGCCAAGTACAATAGAGACACCGGATGTTTTCAGACAAGCCGGAACCGCCGGGGCAAGCACCCGGACAGAGCAGAAAGGGGTTTCCGCTATGATTCCGTGTCAACAGACCTGTTCCAGTTACTGCGAAGGCTGTCACAAAAGCTGTGCCCAGTGGGCGAATTTTCAACAGCAGAAGAGCCGGGAGCGCCAGGCAAAAAAGGACTATCTCAAGTATTATAACGAGCTGTGCGGTGCGGTGGCACGGCAATTCAAGGCTATTGGCGCGGTGTATATGGCCCGTTGAAGTACATATAGAGAAAAAGCAGCACGCCCCCCACATGGGAGGGCGTGCTGTTCTTTTTATTCCAATCCTACCAGGGCAGACTGGGCCAACAGGGCGGCGGCCAGAGGCAGGGCGCCGTCATCGGTGCGGAAGTGCTCGTTGTGCCAGCAGGGATTAAACTGGCCGGGGAAGCCGGAGCCCAGCCAATAGAAAAAGGCGGGCACATCCTGCCCAAAGACGGCGAAGTCCTCCGAACCCATGTCGGGGGCAGGGGAGACCACATGAGCCTCATCCACCAGAGCCAGAGCCGCCTTTCTGGCCAGAGCGGTCATGGCGGGGGAGTTGACAGTGGCGGGCACACCGGGGTGGAACTCCACCTCGGCGGTGCACCCGTAGGCGGCCGATACTCCCAGAGTCAGCTCACGCAGCCGCTCCTCGGCATGGCGGTGGGCGGCGGTTCCGTGGGCCCGGATGCTTCCTGTCATGGTGAGCACGTCGGGGACGAAATTGTCCGGGGTGCCGGCGTGGATAGACAGCACGGAGCACACCAGGCTTTCCAGGGGATCGGTGTTGCGGCTCACCACCGTTTGAAGGGCGTTGACCACCGCCGCACCGGCTACGATCACGTCGGTACATTTGTGGGGGGAGCCGCCGTGGCCGGAGATACCATGGAGGGTGATAACAAAGTGGCTCTTGCCCGACATCACCGGCCCTTCCATCACGGCGATCTGTCCGGCGGGCAGCTCAGGCCGGTTGTGCAGGCCGAAGAGGCAGTCAGGCTTGGCGGGCAGCTTGTCCCACAGCCCGTGGTCGATCATGGCCTGGGCCCCCTGGGTGACCTCCTCGGCGGGCTGGAAGAGAAAGACCACGTTGCCCGCCAGCTGATCCCGGCGCTGGGCCAGCAGGCAGGCTGCGCCATACAGCCCTACGGTATGGAAATCGTGGCCGCAGCCGTGCATCAGCCCGTTACACTGGGACATGGCCCCGTCGTGGGCGGCTTCCTGCTGGGCGATAGCATCAATGTCGGCCCGGAGGGCCACAGTCTTACCGGGGTGGGCTCCCCGCAGCAGGGCTACCACGCCGGTGTCCATGCCCAGGTCGATGACTTCCAGCCCTAAGGCGGTCAGTTTTTCTTTTAAAATTCCAGTGGTGCGCACCTCCTGAAAGCTCAGTTCGGGGTGGCGGTGGAGGTCGTCCTTCATGGCCCGCAGCTGAGGCTCCATGGCCTTGGCCTGCTCCAACAGTGTCAAAGAAATCATTTCCTTTCCGTTGCCTGTACTTTAAAACGGTAGTATAATTAACTATTATGCATCCGTCGTATCCAAACGGCGGAGCCGGGGTTCCCTATAGGTATACCCCAAATTCATCCAAATTGCAAGAGAAGAGGTGACCGGCCACGCAAGCCCGGACCCAGAATGATTTTTCCAAGGGCAGTATGGCCCGCAATATCGTCTATATGGCGGTGCCCATGACGGTGGCTCAGCTCATTAATATCCTGTACAACGTGGTGGACCGGATGTACCTGGGCCGTCTGCCGGGGCACCTGGCCCTGACGGGACTGGGGCTGTGTCTGCCCATCATCTCCATCTTGATGGGTTTTGCCAACTTGTGCGGCATGGGTGGCTCCCCGCTGTGTTCCATCTGCCGGGGCAGAGGAGAGAATGAGGAAGCGGAGCAGATTATGGGCAATTCCTTCTCTCTGCTGCTGCTGTTTGGCACATCCCTCACAGTTTTGTGTCTCATCTTCCGCCGGCCGATTCTCTATCTGTTCGGGGCCAGCGATGTCACCTTCCCCTATGCCAACGATTACCTGACCATTTACATTCTGGGTACCCTCTTCGTTATGATCAGCCTGGGTATGAACCCCTTCATTAACGCCCAAGGTTTCAGCCGTATGGGTATGATTACGGTAGCTGTGGGTGCGGTGGTCAACATTGTATTGGACCCTATCTTCATTTTCCTGCTGGACATGGGGGTAAAGGGGGCCGCGCTGGCCACGGTGATCTCCCAGGCCTGCTCGGCGTTGTGGGTGCTGAAATTTCTCACCGGGAAAAAGGCCATCCTCAAGCTGCGGTTGTCTGCCCTTCGACTCAAAGCGGAGCGGGTCAGGCGTATTTTAAGCCTGGGTACCTCTGGGTTTGTCATGTCCATGACCAACAGTCTGGCCCAGGTGTTGTGCAACGCCAGCCTGGAGGCCTACAGCGGCGATCTGTATGTAGGCGTTATGACGGTGATCAACTCCATTCGGGAGATCATTACCATGCCGGTCCAGGGCATTACCAACGGCTGCCAGCCGGTGCTGGGCTACAATTATGGGGCAGGTCAGTATCAACGGGTACGCCAGGGTATCCGTTTTACCACGGTGTTGACGGTAGTATATTCAGTGGCGGTCTGGGCGGTGGTGATGCTGCTGCCCGAACCTCTGATCCGTATCTTCAACAATGAGCCGGATCTCATTGCCGCCGGTATCCCCGCCTTCCGCATCTACTTTGCCACCTTCTTCTTTATGTCCTTCCAGTTCATTGGCCAGTCGGTCTTTGTGGGGCTGGGCCGGTCCAAAAACGCCATCTTCTTTTCTTTGCTCCGCAAGGCCTTCATTGTGGCGCCCCTCACCCTGATCCTGCCTGCGGTGGGTTTTGGGGCAGACGGTGTGTTCCTGGCCGAGCCTATTTCCAATGTGCTGGGTGGTCTGGCCTGTATCCTCACTATGTATTTCACGGTTTACCGGCGGTTAGGTCGGGAATGAGTTTTGGGGCGTCGTTCAGACGCCCCAAAATTTTTTTCTTCCTGGTGAGATTTTTTGCCCCTCCGGGGGATATTCCTGATGAAAGGCCTTTCAAACCAACCCACAGAAAGGGAGTAGTCATGACCGACGAGACATTTGAACAGGCGGCCCGGACCTATGGCGATATGCTCTACCGGGTGGCCTACCACGCCCTGCGGAGCCGGGCGGACGCGGAGGACGTGGTGCAGACGGTGCTCCTCAAGCTCTACCAGCAGGATGGCTTTGAGAGCGAGGACCACCTGAAGCATTGGCTGCTGCGGGTGGCGGTCAATGAGAGCCGGAAGGTGATGCGTTCCTTCTGGCGCCGCCGGGCGGTACCGCTGGAGGAGCGGGACGAGGCGCCCCTTCCGGCGGAGGACCGCCGGGAAGAGGTGTTTCAGGCGGTGATGGCGCTGGATGGAAAGTACCGCCTGACCATCTACCTCTACTACTACGAGGGTTGCTCCGTCAAGGAGACGGCGGCGGCCATGGGGGTCAATCCCTCCACCGTACAGACCTGGCTCCAGCGGGCCCGGGCCCGGCTGCGCCGGACGCTTTCCGAAGAAGAGGAGGGGAACGACGATGTTCGACCACAACGCATACCGTGAACGATGCTCGGAGCTTCACGTCTCCGAAGAAGCCCTACAGGAGGTCATTGAAATGGCAGAACAGAAACAGAAGAAGCCGGTCCGTCGCCCGCTGCGGGTGGGCCTGATCGCCGCCGTGGTAACGGTGGCTCTGATGGTGACCGTAAGCGCCGCCAACCCGGAGGCCCTGGAGTGGCTCTCCGCCACCATCCGCTCGTCCGCCTCTATCGGAGATTACCGGGAAGAGATCGTGATGGATGACACCGGCGAGACCATCACCGCTTTGCGGCTGCCTGATACGGCGGTAGAGGAGAGAGACGGCCGCATCATCCTTACCGTGGACGGGGAGGAGACGGACATCACCGAGGCCATGGAGCGGGACGGCAGCTACCTCTGGACCCGGGAGGATGAGGGAGCCAAGGTTTCCGTCCAGGTGACCCTGGATGAGGACGGAAAGCCTGTGGCTGTCTCCCATGTGACACTGCCCGACGGTACCGGACAGGACGCCAACATGGCTATGGTCACAGAGATCAGCGGAGTGGAATAAGACGCAAAGGACCCGGACGGCAGCCGCCGCCCGGGTCCTGTTTTATTATTGTCCCGCCAGGAAGGCGCGTACCTCGTCCAGCCGGGCCATGCCCTCGTCGTAGCCGTCCTGCCACAGGGCCTGGATCTTGGCCACATCCCGCTCAGTGCGGCTGAAGCCCTGGGTATTGTGAGGAGCAAAGAGAAGCACCCGCCCCTCCTTTTCCAGCTGAAAGAGCTTTTCCCGGGCCTCGTTGTAGGTATCTGCCCGGCGGCGCATGGTGTCGCAGAAGTTGGGGTACTTCCGGTAAACCCGGTCAATGAGAGGCTGGAGCTTCTCTGGCTGCCGCCGGAAGTCCCGCTCCCGGGTGAGTACCACGATCAGCCGGTCGCAGCCCTTCTCAAAGGCTCGGTCAAAGGGAATGGCGTCCGCCGCGCCGCCGTCCATGAATGGTTTGCCGTCAATGTGGAAAATAGGGAAGAGGAAGGGCAGGGCACAAGTGGCCTGGAGGATGGTAAAGCTCTTGTCGTTGCCGTCCACCGGCAAATATTCTGCCTTGCCGGTGTCAAGGTTGGTGACCGCTGCTTCCACTTCACCGGGGAATGCACGGTAGGTGTCATAGTCAAAGGGGATCAGCTCGTTCGGAATGGTGTCATAGACGAACTTCAGACCGAAATATGCCTTGTTGTCCCGGCGGAGCAGGTTGCCCATGCTCATGTACCGCTTATCATTGACGTAGTTTACCATAATGTCAAGGTTGCGGCGGATCTGCCTGGACACATAACTGACACCATAAGCGATCCCGGCGGAAACGCCGATGACATAGTCCGTCATAATATCGCCGGTGAGCAGGGCGTCACACACACCGGAAGAAAAGATGGTACGAATGGCTCCACCCTCCAGCACGATCCCGGTCTTCATGGACAACACATCCTTTCTTACATGGACAGTACATTTTTGCGGCACCAAGCCCGGCTGCGCCACCGCAGCAGGAAGAGCACCGCCCGCAGGCACTCGTCGCAGGCCATGGCAATCCACAACCCCGCCAGCCCCAGGCCCAGGGGCACGGCCAGCAGGAAACCGCCTACCACAGCGGTAAGCCAGGCGCTGAAAATGCAGATGGTGATGGGGAAGCGAATATCTCCGCAGGCCTGAAGAGCCCGGCACATGACCATGTTCACCGCACGGCCCAACTCCAGGGGGATCTCGATGATCATGATGATGCGGAAGAGTTCCAGCACCTGGGGATCCTTGGTAAACAGGCCCAGCAGGGGCTGACAGAACACCAGCAGTATCACCGCCATCAGACCGGAGATAGCCAGGGAGGCCAGCAAGGTGCGTTTTACCAGCCGCTCCACATCGGGAACCCGGTCGGCGCCCATCAGGTGGGCCACCATGACCTGGGCGGCCTGGGAGATGGCGGAGCCAAACATATAGGTGAGCATGGCGAACATATTGGCGTATACCCGGGTATTGATGACGAAGATGGCGAACAGGTTGCAGATGGACTGGATAGCCACCTGGGACAGATTATAGGAGATGGACTCTCCGCCGGCGGGGATGCCGATGCGCAGCAGGCGGCGCAGCTGGTCGGTGGGGAAGGGGCGGAGGAGCTTGAGGGAGAGCACAGGGCCAAACTTCCGGCGGAACAGGAAAGCGATAAGGATGACGCCCACCACACGGGAGATATCGCTGGACAGAGCGGCGCCTGCCACGCCCAGGGCAGGCAGGCCGAAGGTACCACCGATGAGCACCGCGTTGCCGCCGATGTTGAGCAGATTCATGATCACAGCAACAATCATGCTCTCCTTCATCATCTGGTTGGAACGGAAAAAGGCGGTAAAGGTGAGATAGACCGCCTGGAACACCATGCCCCCGCCAATGATCCGCAAGTACAGGCAGCTGCGGTCCAGGATTTCCGCCGGTACCTGCATCAGGGTGAAGATGGGGCCGCACAGAACGATAAGCAGGGTTCCTACCGCCAGACCGAAGATAGCGTTGACCAGCAGTGAAAGGGTGTAGGTCTCGTTGACCCGCTGTTTATCCTCCGCTCCCAGGTAACGGGAGATGAGAATGGTGGAGGCGGTGGAAATAACGGAAAAGACCAGCAGTACCAGATTGGTGATCTGGTTGGCGTTGCCGATGGCGCCTACGCCGTTGGGGTCAAAGTGCCCCACCATGACCTGGTCGGCGTTGCCCACCAGCATCTGAAGAAGCAGTTCGATGAAGATGGGCCAGGTGAGGGACAGAATGCCCGGCTCGCGCCGGCGAAGGATGGTAGCTTGTTCCATGGAGGGGCTTCCTTTCGGTACAGAAATGGGAAATAGAAAGTACCGTATTAGTATAATGCGTACTGAACAAAGCCGAATGCCTTGAAAGCACCAGCTTTCAAGGCCAGTTGGCTTTGTTCAAGTGCAAGGTTTTTGGACGAGATCGACCCAAAACCTTGCACCTTCCGCTGGTGCGCCTTAACGCACCAGCGGAAATACGGATTGTACCAATGGCTGAATTTCATAAAACGGCCACTTCGAGCCGTTTTATGAAATTGGGCGGCTACTGCCGCACGAATAAACCGTATCACGGTTTATTCAGCAGACATTAGTATAGTGTCTCCATGCCAAAATGCAAGGGGGAAAAACGCCGTCTTTTATCCCTATTTCAGGGAGCTCCTCCGTCAGTTTTTGTCAAATTTAAATCAGAGCCAGAGTTTTCAGCACATAGAGCCACAGCGTCAGAGTAAAGGCGCTGAAGGCGGTGGTCAGCATGACGGTGCTGGAGGTGAGGGTGCCCTCGTGGCCCATATTGCGGGCCATGACAAAGCAGCTGACGGTGGTGGGGCTGCCCAGCATGGTGAGAGCGGCCACCAGCTTGTCGTCCCGGAAGCCCATGGCCACTGCGATGGGCAGGAAGATGGCCACAAAGACCACCAGCTTGAGGGCGGTGGCGGAGAGGGCGGGCTTGATGCGGCCGATGGCCTTTTTCCAGTCGAAGGAGGCGCCCAGGGCCATGAGGCCCAGGGGGGTGCCGGTGGCGGAAATGCTGTTCACCGTCTTGGTGAGGATGGTGGGCTGGGGGATGCGCAGCAGGGTCCAGGCCAGACCCACGATGATGCCCAGGATGATGGGGTTGGTGATAATCCCCTTGACCACTTTCTTGGCCGCCCCCTTGGAAAGGCCTTTCTGAGTGGGGCTGGTGAGAGAGAGCACCGTCACCGCCGCCGCGTTATAGAGGGGGACCGCACCGATGATGATCAGGCTGGCAGCCCCGGCGCTGCCGTAGAGGTTCTCCAGAAAGGCGGCACCCAGCAGAGCCACGCTGCTGCGGTAGCCCACCTGAATGAATTCCCCTCGCAACGGGGGTTCTTTCAACATACGGCTGAACAGGGCGGTGAGCAGGATGGAGGCCAGAGTGGCCAGAAAACAGAATACCACAAAGGAGGTGTCCCACACCTGGAAAAAGTCGGAGCCGGTCAGGTCCTTGAACATCATGACAGGCAAGCCCACTTTAAACACATAGCTGTTGAGCTTATCGGCAAAGGCCTGGCTAAAAAAGCCCATTTTGCGGAATGCGACACCCAGCAGCATGAGCAAAAAAATGGGTATAGTACCATTGAGACAATAGATCAGATTGTCCAGCATGACGATCCCCTCCAGAAATGACATCTATTTCATTATATCCCCTCCGCTATACAGGTGCAAGATTACCAAATGGTAAGTGGAATGGGCCAACCTGGTCGGCGCATAGGGATATCAAAAAGGGGGATTGCGCTATGGAGTGCCGGGGATCGGAGTTACGGGACAAGGAGATCATCAATATCAGCGACGGCAGCCGGATTGGCTATGTGGGGGATGTGATCATGGATCTGGAAGAGGGCAAAGTGAGTGCTCTGGTGGTGCCTGGGCGGCTGCGCCTGTTTGGCCTGTTGGGGCGGGAACCGGACACGGTTTTTCCCTGGACGGCGGTGCGCCGCTTCGGTGCGGATACCATTTTGGTGGAGGGGACGCAGGTCAGACAGAGAGAGCGAAGGGAACGAGCCTAATTTCGGGTGTTCTGCCATTGTTTTGCCAGCTTTTCCGTGCTATAATTCTATTTTAAAGCACCATATATCAAACACGTCAAATACGCAGGAGGATCGCCATGTGCGGGATTGTTGGATATGTTGGAAGGGAGGAGGCTGCGCCAATTTTGTTGGACGGCCTGTCCAGGCTGGAGTACCGGGGGTATGATTCCGCCGGTGTAGCGGTATACGGAGCAGAAGAAGGAATGCAGGTGGCCAAGGCCAAAGGGCGGCTTCAGGTGCTCAACGACCTGGTTAAGGGCGGAAGCACCCTTCACGGTACCATTGGCGTGGGCCATACCCGGTGGGCTACCCACGGGGCCCCGTCGGACGTCAATTCCCACCCCCAGGTCAGCGAGAATGGCCGGTTCGCCGTGGTCCACAACGGCATCATCGAAAACTACGCTGAGCTGCGGGAATTTCTCCAGTCCGAGGGAGTGCAGTTCGTGTCGGATACCGATACCGAGGTGGCGGCCCAGCTGCTGGAGTATTACTATCAGGGCGACCTGCTGGACGCAGTGGTGCGTACCCTCCACACCATCCGGGGCGCCTACGCCCTGGGTATTCTGTGTGCTGACTGCCCTGACCGGCTTATTGCTGCCCGAAAGGACAGCCCGCTGATTCTGGGCTTCGGCGACGGCGCTCACTACCTGGCCAGCGACGTCACTGCTCTCATCAAGTACACCAGAGAGGTGTGCTTTCTGGATGACGGTGAGATCGCGGAACTGACTGCCGACCACCTGTGGGTGTACGATTCCTACCTGCGCCCGGTGGAGAAGGAGCGCCGCCATGTGGACTGGGAGATCTCTGCGGCGGAGAAGGGCGGCTACGAGCACTTTATGATCAAGGAGATCATGGAGCAGCCAGAAGCCATCCGCAAGACCATCTCTCCCCGCATCAAGGACGGCCGTATTGTGCTGGACGACTGGCGGCTCACCGCCCGTGAGCTGGAGGAGATGGACCGGCTGTATATCATTGCCTGCGGCTCCTCCTACCATGTAGGTGTGGCGGCCAAATATATCCTGGAAAAACTGCTGCGAAAGCCGGTGGAGGTGACCTTGGCCTCCGAGTTCCGCTACTGCGATCCCATTGTGTCGGAGCGTACTCTGGCCCTGGTCATCAGCCAGTCCGGTGAGACCATCGATACCCTGGCTGCCATGCGGGAGGCCAAACGGCTGGGCGCCAAGGTGGTGTCCATTGTCAACGTGGTGGGCTCCACCATTGCCCGGGAGAGCGACAGCGTGCTCTACACCTGGGCCGGACCGGAAATCGCCGTGGCCACCACCAAGGCCTATTCCACCCAGCTGGCGGTGATCTACCTCATCGGCCTGTACTGCGCCGACCTGCTGGGCACCCTGGACCGGGCGAACTATGATGCCATTCTGGCAGAGCTCCAGCGTATTCCGGACAAGCTGCAGGAGATCCTGGAAAATCGGGAGGACATCCAGTATTTTGCCTCCCTGTACTTCAACCGGCCTTCCATGTTCTTCATCGGCCGCAATCTGGACTATGCGGTGGGTCTGGAGGGCTCGCTGAAGCTGAAAGAGATCTCCTATATCCACTCCGAGGCCTACGCTGCCGGAGAGCTCAAGCACGGCACCATCTCCCTCATTGAGCCGGGCACCCTGGTGGTGGCCCTGGCCGGGTGCGGGCCCCTGTTTGAAAAGACAGTGAGTAACGCGGTGGAGGTCAAGAGCCGGGGAGCCGATGTACTGGGTCTCACCACCCGGGACCGGGCGGCCGATCTCAGCCGTACGGCGGACCATGTGATTGCCATTCCTGAGACCCATCCCATGCTGTTGCCTTCCCTGGCAGTGGTGCCTATGCAGCTGTTCGCCTATTATACGGCGCTGCAGCGGGGTTGTGATATTGATAAACCCCGGAACCTGGCCAAGTCTGTAACAGTGGAATAAAAAAGACGGAGGAACGACATGAAACGACTGATCGCATTACTGATGGCAGCCGTTCTGGCCCTGGGGCTGACGGCCTGCGGCGGAGAGAAAGAGACCGCGGAGCAGGTCACGGTGCGCTATGGCCTATCCAATGCCTGGGACTCCCTGATGCCCTATAACAGTCCTTCGGGCAGCAACTACACCCGTATTGTCTGTGATAAGATCTATGACCGGCTGGCCTATGTCCACGCTGACGGTACCCTGGATCCCCGAGGCGCTAAAAGCTGGGAGAGTACCGACGACGGTATGGCGGTGCTTTTCCACCTGGATGAAAAGGCCGCCTTCCACGACGGCACTCCGGTGACCGCCCAGCACTGGGCGGATACCATTGCCCTCATTACCAACCCGGACTGTCCGGCCCTGGGCCGTGGTACCTTCTCCGTGCTGGCGGGCACCGACAGCAACGGCTGCGCCGTGGCGGGGGAGCAACTGGGGGCGGAGGCAGTAGATGAGTACACCCTGAAGCTCACCTTCAAGAGCGCTACCACCCCGGAGGACTTCCTGCTGGACAAAAACCGGGAGCTCTATGTGCTGCCCACCCATCTGCTGGCGGACACTGATCCGGCGGACATCATGGAGCTGGAGCTGTGGAGCGCCCCCGTGGGTTCCGGTCCCTGCAAGTTTGTGGAGGAGATCCCGGGCAGCCAGCTGGTGCTGGACATCAACAAGGACTATCAGCTGGGCTGTCCCGACTTTGATCAGCTGGTGGTGACGGTGATCGATAAGTCCAACCTGCTGTCCTCTCTCATTTCCGGGGATCTGGATTACTATGCTTTTGGCGGCAACCTGTCCATGGATGATGCTGAAACCGCCAAAGCGGGAGGCATTGAGGTGCTGGAGGGCGAGATCCCCAACACCTTCTATGAACTGATGCTCAACTGCGAGACCATCCCCAGTGCAGAGGTGCGCCGGGCCATCGATCTGGCCCTGGATAAGGAGGCACTGTGCCTTCAGTCCACCCATGGTCTGGGCGAGCCTACCGCTACCGACGTGACTCCGGGTACCGAGTATACCTGCTCCCTGACCTGGCAGCGGGACGTGGAGGGAGCCAAGATGCTGCTGGAGCAGGGAGGCTACGACGGACGGACCTATACCCTGGCCTGTACCTCCAACCGCTCCGGTCTGGCCGCCCTCATGCAGCAGGAACTGGCTGAGGTGGGTATGAATGTGACCATCGAGACGGTGGACTCCGCCGCCCTCTTCTCCGGTATGGCTGACGGCAAGTACGACATGGCCATTGCCAGCCATACCCCCGGCGCGCTGCCTCTGTGGTTTACGGAGAGCCGCCTCAGTGAGAGCAACAACATCTTCCACATTGCCGATCTGGAGCCCTACACTTACTATATTGACCAGATCAAGAGTTCCTCGGGCTGGGAGACTCGCCAGGTCATGCTGGATAAGCTGCAGGAGCTGCTGGCTGATCAGCGGCCCTTTATCCCCCTGTGGTTTGGCCGTACCCTCCATGCCCAGTCTCCCACAGTGGACAACATCGACTACCCCTCGTCCAGTTTCTCCAATGAGAACATCTGGGCGTGGCGCATGAAGGAGGCCTGAAAGGCCCCTTCTCAAAACTAGAAAGACCTCCGTAGGGCCGCCGCCCATAGCGGCCCGTGCCCCTGATTGGGGCCGGAAGTGCAGGAGGAAGCGAAAACTATGGGACAATATTTCCGCCGTCGTCTGCTGACGGCCATTCCGGTCTTTTTCGGAATTACGATTCTGGTATTTTGTATGCTTAATCTGGCCCAGGGCTCCATCCTGGACCTGATGGGGGAGGGAAGTGGCGCCACCGACGCCGACCGCTCCGCTCTGGCTGCCTCTCTGGGGCTGGACCAGCCCCTGCCGCAGCGGTATCTCTCCTGGCTGGGCGGATTGCTCCGGGGAGACCTGGGCAATTCCTACACCAACGGGAAACCGGTGGCTGGTCTCATTGCCCAGCGGGTAGGGCCCTCCCTGCTGCTCACCGGCACCGGTGTGGTGCTGGCGATAGCCATCGCTTTGCCCTTGGGGGTGTTGGCTGCCTGGAAGCCCCGGTCCGGCTGGGACCGGGCGGCCTCTGCCCTTAGCTTGGTCAGTTTCGGTGTGCCTGGCTTTTTCCTCTGCCTGGCCGGCATCTTTGTCTTTTCCGTCACTCTGGGCTGGTTGCCCGCCAACGGGATGTATGCCGCCGGGCGGTTTACCAGCCTGGCCGACCTGCTCCGCCATCTGATCCTCCCGGCAGGGGTGGTGTGTCTGAGCAGCGTGGGCGAGCTGGTGAAGCAGACCAGGGCCGCCTGCCTGGAGACTTTGGGAGAGGACTATATCCGCACTGCCTATGCCAAGGGGCTCACTGAACGGGCGGTCATGGTACGCCATGCCTTCCGTGGCTCTATGATCCCGGTGCTTACCACCATTCTCAGCCACATTCCTCATATCCTGGGTGGCTCCGTGGTGGTGGAGCAGATCTTTGGCTGGCAGGGTATGGGCAGCCTCCTGTTTTCCGGTATCTCCGGCCGGGACTATCCCGTGGTAATGGGCGTCACGGTGGTCATCGCCCTGACGGTGCTCCTAACCAACCTGCTCCTGGATCTGGTCTACGGACTGGTGGACCCCAGGGTGCGCTATGGGAAGGGGTAGGGCTATGGAGGAAAAACGGTTAGGCCGCAGCCCCTGGGACCGGTTTAGGGCGGACCGGAGGGCGATGGTATGTCTTTATATACTCTGCCTGGAGATCCTTGCGGTATTGCTGATGCCGCCGCTGCTGGGTCTGGAGCCCAATGCCAGCGATTTGGAGGCCGGCTTCTGGGCGCCGCCGTCGGCACAGCACCCCCTGGGTACCGACGATGTGGGCCGGGACCTGCTGGCCCGGCTGCTGAGCGGAGGGCAGGTATCCCTCTTCATTGGCCTGAGCTCTGCCGCCATCAGCACCGCTCTGGGCGTGCCTCTGGGCTTGCTGGCGGGTTACCGCCGGGGAGCCTGGGAGTTCTGGATCATGCGGTTGGCTGATATCTTTCAGACCTTTCCCTCTATCGTGCTGGTGCTCTGCCTGGTGACGGTAGTGGGTCCGTCGGCCACCAATATCGTACTGGTGCTGGGCCTGCTGGGCTGGACGGGAATTGCCCGGTTGGTGTACGGCAATACCCTGGCAGTGCGTGAGCGGGAATATGTGCTGGCAGCCAAGGGCCTTGGCGCCCGGACCGGGACCATCCTGCGGCGAAACGTACTGCCCAATGTGATCTCCCCCGTATGGTGCTCCATCCCCCTGCGGGCGGGGCGGGCCATCCTGTCGGAATCCAGCCTTAGTTTTCTGGGCTTCGGCATCCGGGCACCCCAGGCATCCTGGGGCAGTATGATCCAGTATGCCAGTAACCTGACGGTGCTCACCGCCCGGCCCTGGGTGTGGCTGCCGCCAGGCCTGTGCATTATTCTCACGGTGCTCTGTTTGGCGGGTATCGGAGACGGCCTGCGGGATGCGCTTGACCCCCGGTTCGACGGTCGGCGGTCCTGAGAACAGCGGAATATCAGTTGGAGAACCTGAAACAGCTCCGACCTGGGAAGGACCGGAGCTGTTTTGCAGCAAAAGGAGGTAATAGATGGTATATATGTTGATTTTATGCGGTGTGGTGCTGGTAGCCTGTATTTTGGCCAGCCGTTTCTCTCAGCGGGCCGGAGTGCCGGCGCTGCTGCTCTTTATGGCCCTGGGGATGCTGTTTGGCTCCGATGGGCTGCTGCGTATCCCCTTCGATGACTTCCGGGCGGCGGAGCAGATCTGTTCGGTGGCTCTGATCTTTATTATGTTTTACGGCGGATTCGGCACCCGCTGGGAAGCCGCCAAACCGGCAGCGGCCAGGGCGGTGGTGTTGTCCACCCTGGGAGTGGCGATGACCGCTCTGCTTACCGCCCTCTTCTGCCATTTTGCATTGGGGTTTCCGCCTCTGACCAGCTTCCTCACCGGCTCGGTGATTAGCTCCACCGACGCGGCCTCGGTGTTCTCCATTCTGCGCTCCAAAAAGCTGGGCCTGCGGTACCATACGGCCTCCCTGCTGGAGCTGGAAAGTGGCAGCAACGATCCCATGTCCTATATGCTGACCATGATTGCCCTCTCGCTGATGGGGGTGGGGGAGAGCGGCAATCTGATCTGGATGGTCTTTTCCCAGGTCGTATTTGGTGTTGCGCTGGGCCTGGCGGTGGCCGGCCTGTCGGTGCTCGTTCTGCGGCGGGTCCATCTGGCGGACGGCATGGACTCCATCTTTGTGCTGGCAGCCGCCTTGTTGGCCTATGCTCTGCCTGCTGCCGTGGGAGGCAACGGCTACCTGGGTACCTATCTGGCAGGGATCCTTCTTGGCAACGCCAAAATTCCTCATAAGCCCTCCCTGGTCCATTTTTTTGACGGCCTGACCGGTCTGGGCCAGATCATCATTTTTTTCCTGCTGGGCTTGCTGTCCTACCCCACGCAGATGCCCGGCGTACTCCTTCCGGCAGTGGCTATCGCCCTGTTCCTGACACTGGTGGCCAGGCCGCTGGCGGTCTTTGTGCTGCTGGCTCCCTTCCGGTGCAAACTGCGTCAATGTTTGCTGGTGTCCTGGGCGGGACTGCGGGGCGCGGCCTCCATTGTGTTTGCCATTATGGCTCTGGCCGGGGGAGCGGAAACCGGCTATGATCTGTTCCATATTGTCTTTTGTATCTCCCTGCTGTCCGTGGCAGTTCAGGGTTCCCTGCTGCCCCTGGTGGCCCGCAAGCTGGATATGGTGGACACGGAGGACAACATTGGACGGACCTTCAACGACTATCAGGACCAGCAGCAGCTCCACCTGACCCGCTTCCGCATCCAGCAGGGACACCCCTGGGAGGGAAAGACGGTAGGGGAGTGCAATCTACCTGCCGATGCTCTGGTGGTCACCATCCGCCGGGGGGAAGAGAATCTGATCCCCAACGGCAGCACCGTGGTCCAGGCGGGGGACCTGCTGGTGGTGAGCACGCCCATCTATCAGGACGACGGCGGTGTCAGCCTGCGGGAGCTTCCGGTGGAGGAGCATAAGGAATGGATTGGCCGCACCATCCGGGAGCTGGATCTGCCGGCGGAGGTGCTCATTGTACTGGTCCGCCGGGCGGACGGTACCACCGCCGTACCCAAAGGGGGAACGGTACTCTGCCAGGGAGATACCCTGGTGGTCAGCGAAGGGGAGAATATGCGTCCCGCGTAAATCAGAAAAAATGGATGGAGGGGCTAAAATCTCTTGCCATTACCAAACGGTAAGTGTTATCATGATAACAAAGGATCATGTGAACCGGTTTCGTGGCAAAGGAGGCCCCACTGGTGGAGTATACGGTAGAACTGACGGAAAAAAAGCAACTGCGCGTGATGCTCAACCCGGTACGGCAGGAAATGATCCATCTGCTGCGCCTGGTGGCTCGGCCGCTGTCCGCCAATGAGGTGGCGGAGCGGATGCAGCTGTCTCCCAGTGCCGCCCATTCCCATTTGAACAAGCTGGTGAAAATAGGATTGGTGTCGGCCCGGGAGGGTACCCGGCGGGACGGGAGCAAGACGACTTACTATCAGATGCGGGATGTGAGACTGCGGCTGTGTCTGGGCCGGAAGGACGGCTTTCAGGGCGAGCGGGAGGCCCTGGCAGCAAATTTGGTGGACAGCACCTTCCGCAGTTTGCTGGATAACGTGTACCGCTATGAGGAACAGGAACTGAAAGACTACGGGGTGCTCCGCTTTGGGGCCCTCCATCTGGATACCGCCCAGCGTAAGGAGCTGATGGAGCTGGTGACGGATTATCTGGAGAAGCACGGAGCCCTCCGGCCGGAGGCAGAGGAGCACTGGGAATATGTGGTGCTTGCTTACCGGGCCGGGGAGGAATTGTAATAAAAATCAGGGCCGGACTTTTGCTGGGGTTAGATAGCGATACTTTTTACATCTACCATGTTGCGGCGGTCATGGTTGACAACTTGCGTCGGCTCCTGCTCGGTATCAACCTGTCCG